>DYJH01000064.1 GCA_020723255.1 Desulfonema limicola
GGAGAACCCTTGACATAAATCCGCTGATCTCTTGCCTCAAGATCTTCAGATCTCGCTTCCAATGTCTCGGAAACCGCCTTAAAAAGCTTCTGTTTGAGATCAAAAGCGGCCATCTTTGTGGCGTTACCGGCCATAAAGGTTACACGGGCGCCACCGGATATTGGATCCAGAGGACTTACGTCAGTATCAGGAGAAGTAATTCTGATATCTTCCATCCTGAGGCCCAATTCTTCAGCTGCAATTTGACTAAGAACCGTATCGGAGCCCTGGCCGATATCTGATGCGCCCGAAAGAATTGTTACAGAACCGTCCGGATCCGCCTTAACAAAAATGTTGGAGGATGCAGTGTAAGGTCCCATCAGGGGATATAGGTCACCGCTGAGAAAACCGCTTGATCCTACACCTATACCTTTCATAGGCGGAAGCTTCTTGTACTTTTTCTTCCATTCGGAATGTTCGGCAGCTTTTTCGAGGCACGCCTGCAAGCTTCCGCTCTTTATGCTAAGACCGTTAACGGTTAAATCGCCGGCCCTGGTGCCGTTTTTAATTCTTAACTCAATAGGATCCATGCCCAATTCTTCAGCTATCATATCCATCTGGATTTCACTGGCCAGAAACATTTGCGGAGAGGTAAACCCCCGCATAGAACCGCAAGGAGCATTGTTTGTATAATACCGCTGAGATTCAAACCTGATATTGGGCTGCCTGTAAGTAATTGTTAAAAATATGGTGGAAAGATTTACCGCCGCCGGTCCCGAGCTGTTATATGCTCCGCCGTCCATGATGATCTTTGCTTTCCGGCTCATGATCGTTCCGTCGCTTTTCACTCCTGTCTTTAATTCGATCTCTATGGGATGCCTTCTTATGCCGGCAGCAAGTTCTTCCTCATGCGTGTAACAAATTTTAACCGGTTTCCCGCTCTTTTTAGATAAAAGAGCAGAGCAAACATCCAATGAAAACACTTCCGTTTTTCCTCCAAATCCGCCCCCCATACACGGTTTAATCACTCTTAAATCTCTATCCGGCATATCCAACACAAGAGAAAGAAGATGCTTCACCATAAAGGGCGCCTGGGTGGAGGTATAAAGAGTAAGTTTACCTGAGGAGTCAAAATTTGCCAGGGATACGTGGGGCTCTACATAGCAATGTTGGACTATCTGGGTCACAAAGCGGTCTTCTCTCACATAGTCAGATTCCCGGAATCCTTTTTCCACGTCCCCAAAGTCCATCAGCATCTTTGCATTGATATTTCCGGGAAATCCATCATGGATCAATGGAGCCCCGGGTTTTGCCGCATCCGCCATACTAAATATGGCTGGAAGCTCTTCATACTCAACCTCTATGTGACTCAAAGCCTCCTCTGCAATATCTTCGCTAATCGCGGCTACCGCAGCAACCTCTTCCCCCACAAATCTGACTTTCTCCTGCGCCAGAAGGTATCGATCTGCAGTCGCTGGAATCATTGACATCATAACTCCATATTTTACCTTTGGGATGTCACTTCCTGTGATAACAGCCTTCACTCCTTTATGCCTTTTTGCCCCACTTGTGTCGATCTTAAGGATTTTGGCATGAGGATAGGGGCTGCGAAGGATTTTTCCATACAACATTCCGGGAAGCAAAAGATCGGTGGTAAACATCGCTTCGCCTTTTGTTTTTGAAATCCCCTCCACCCGCGGAATAGCTTTTCCAATTATTGAATATTCTTCTCTAATATCTGGCATATTTACTCCTTTGCATCCATGTAAAAATCATTAGCAAATGATCTCTTTTTATATCAGACCGATATCAATTAATAAACCCATCTTTGTTAAACCAAGTATATATAATACCATTGACAAATATGCTTATTCTAACGCAATATATTCAGGAAGATATTTCAACCTGCTTATATGATATCATGGAGGTAAAATTATATTAGATATGGCCCCCTTGCAACGAAACAAACTTTCGCCTGATAATATTAAACTTTACCAATCACTGGGTACTCTCATCAAAGATTATAGGCAATGGCGTAAGTTAAACCAAGAGACACTGGCGGAATCAATCAATGTCAGTGTTCGGGAATTACAAAATTGGGAAGCGGATCGCCGCCGTGTCAGTGTTGAAAATCTTAACGACTTTTCTGAAGTTACCGGAATCCCAATGCAGGTATGTATAGCTCTTAATGCAGGCCAGCCTCTTTTGTATTCATTACAAAAAAGGCGATTTGCTTACTCCTCAATAGAAGTGGAACAGCTCAGGTTCAGTGACATATTGAAATGCAGGGAAAAATCCGACGGGGAGATTCTTGCAAAACACGACCAAATTACGACAGACAAACATACCAGCACGATTCTTTCATGCCATCGCGATATTTACGGCACGGAGAGGCCGCTTAGAAGAGATATTATTAAAAAAGCGGCTGCGATACTACCGGAATTGAATAGTATCGTCATTGACTGTTGGGGCCATCATATTGGCCATCGTGTCTGTTTGCCAATAAATAAAGATGTATATAAGCTAATCAGGAAAGAACAGAACTACGAAGCTTATCTAACGACCGAAAGCATTAGCGACATCATAACTCTGAAAGAAGGGGTTTTTTTCTATTACTCTTCCTATGCTGCGAATGTTAGCGCTGGATACCGGCTGCTTATAGAGGGAATACGATACTTTTCTAAAATAGAAAAAAAAGAAAGATATCTGATCGCAGTTAATATTGCCACAAAAGAGGAAAAAGAAGCTTTTGCCAATCTGGGTATGAGGGTAGCCGGGGATACAATAATTGATGAACATAAATCCGCCGAATTTGCTCCAACTTTGTATGAGATTGAATTGGACGTCCGGATGAAACCCTTCGAGCCTTTGGGCGCTTTGGAGTGGATGATTGATAGAAGTTTAAATGCTGACTCATTAACTGGTGGTGCTGACTCATTAACTGTTGGTAATATGCCGGTCAAAGTTTGTCCGAATCCAAAATGCGATCTTTATTGTAAAACAGGCAAAGGTAACGTAATTTCCAATGGAACATACAAAATAAAAGACGGAACTTCATCCCGCCGGTTTCTATGTAAAAAATGCGGTAAAACATTTTGCAATAGCGCCGGAAGTATTTTTTACGGCCTCCGATCCTCGGAAGACAAGGTTATTACGGCCATCAAGCTTTTAGCCAAAGGCCTGTCCATACGAGGTGCGGCAAAAACTTTAGAGGTGCGTTTAAATACAGTCCGTCACTGGCTAAAGATTGCCGCCGAACAGAGCGAGAAGATCGATGCCTTGCTCATAAATGATCCGAATGTCACCAAGACAGAATTAGACATCTTATGGGCATTTGTCAAAAATAACTCCCTTCGCCGAAGAGCAAATTCTTGTAGACGACGAGAATAAGCAGAAGAAGAATTATAATCGAAAAACACAAAAATGAAGTAAAAACGGTTGAGATTAAAAACGCCGGTGCAGGAATCGATGTTGATACACAAGATGAGTATGAAAAAAATCATAAATTTTTTTAGGAACTAAACAGATTATAAAACCATGTTATATAATCATCAAAAGTAACGGCGGTTATATCGCTATTTAAAGGTATGGTTTTGTCCGTTAATGAAAGTATAAAACATTGCCTGATATTAAGGTTGGAAAACAGTTTTTTGAATCGGGATATATTCGATCCCATACGCAAATCCGGTGTCTTGCTTAATTTAAGCTCTATAGGAAAAATAGTCCGGGCGGGGCCTTCTATAAGCAGGTCAACCTCCAAATTATTGCCGGTTCTTAGATAGTAAAGCTGTGGTATAAGTCCATTGTTGAAAAATAGTTTTATGGTTTCCTGAATGCAGAAATTCTCAAACAATGCGCCTGACATTGGCCCCTGCAATAAATGCTGGCTATCTCTGATTCCCGTTAAGTAGCAAACTATGCCTATGTCTAGAAAATAGAGCTTTGGAGCCTTAATTATACGTTTCCCAAGGTTATTATAATATGGCGGCAGCAAATAAATAATTCTGCTTGCTTCCAGTATAGAGAGCCAGCTTTTTATTGTAGGCACGCTGATTCCAAGATCTTTTGCAAAGTCTGAAATATTAAGGATCTGGGCACAACGACCGGCAAGAAGATGCATGAAGCGCTGGAAATCTCTGAGGCTGCCGATGTTGTAAATCCCTCTGATATCCCTTTCAAGATAAGTCTGTATGTAAGCTCCATACCATGCAGGGATATCAATGCTCTTGTCGAGCACAAGTTCCGGATATGAACCTTTTAGAGCCGCATGCGTAAAATAATCGAGCGGGCTTTTCAATTGTAAACTTATTTTTTTTTCGCCGACGGAAAACGGCAGCAAATCCAATAACCCTATTCTTCCTGCAAGGGTATCACCCAGATTCTTTATCAGGTTGAACTGCTGTGAGCCGGTAAAAACGTATAATCCTTTTTTTGCTCTGCTATTGTCTATTTTTATCTTTAAGTAAGAAAGAAGCTGAGGCGCATATTGAATCTCATCAATAACAGCTTTTTCTCCCGCTGATTCGATAAAAAAAAGCGGATCAGATATAGCCTGTTCTCTTTTCAACGGGTCATCAAGGGTGATATAATTATAATCATTAAGAATATTTATGAGAAGCGTTGATTTGCCTGACTGCCTTGGTCCTGTCACAGCAATGCTTGGGAAGGATTTAATCAGTTGTTTAAGTTTCGATTCAATCTGCCGGGAAATATATTTCATAGCTAAACTTATAACCCCAAAATCCATTAAATGCAAATTTAAAATGACACTTTAAATCTGCATTATATCCAATTGTTCAGCTTTCTTAAGTTTATCAAAAGTACTTTATGCTTTTCGAAAATCTTCAATAGTTCTCTGAAGTCTTGGTTCGTCAGCATTTTTCCTTCGAATCAAAAAATAATCATTTGGCATTTTCGCTGCTGTCTCAAAAATGGCAAGATCTCCCCGGGATTGCCAAAAGCGAATATCGAATAAACGCCTGTCTTCCGTTATGCGCTGGTAATTTTCTTCTATTTTTCTCATTTTTGCTTATTCTTTCGAACAATCATCAATCTCTAAATAATTAAAAACTGTATATATGAGATAATACAAGATGGACAGATGAGTTCCATAAAAATAATTCTGAAAATGCCCGGCTACAACCTTTCCCCCAAAAGCTGTTTCAACCTCATTTTGGTTTTTGTATTCGCTTTCTTCTCCATCAAAGTGAGCAAAGCCATTGTGAAACAGAAGCAACTTGATCTTCGTCCGTAAGGTTCGCTGCGTTCTCCAGACCTCCTCTCTTAAGCATTTCCCAAATTTCCGTTGCCATTTTAGTTTCAATGGCCGCCCCAATGAAGAAAGTGTGTGGTTTGAGCTTCAGCTTTGAAAATGCTTCGTGAATTCGATTTAGTGCTGTTCGAGCGGTTTTCCAATGTTCATCAGCCCCAGCAGGGTCAATGCCTCCTTTCAATTCGCCAAGAGCAATGTAAGCTGAAGGAGTTTTAATGACTTCATGTGTCAGATCTATAGCAGAACAATTGAACAGCGACAAATCCACATTGTTTCGGAAAAACGGGACAGTAACATTATAGAGGAGCGTCCGTGGCCCTTTTAAAGTATTCCAACAGAGTCCACGTAGTGACAATTCCACGTCAGTGTCATCATCAGGCAGATCCATCCATGTATTGGTTTCACTATGAAGCCACTGGCACTTATATCACGCAACTTTCAGGTAGGCAATGATAGCACGTGTGAGTTTTTTTTAAGCCATAAAGCCACCGACATTTCGCATTGAACCGCCAAGAGTATCGCCGCGAGTCAGGAGAAAACGGAAGACGAGTTCCTCAACAAAATTGGCACCTGAAGGTTCGAGGAAGTTTTTAATGAGACCAACAACGGCTTCGCGTTTATCTGAGTCCTGTAAGTGGTTTGCTGCCTTGTCAGACACACCGGCAGCCGTGAGTAAGGCGTTTTGAATGTCGGGAATTTTCAGTAAACCAGCAGGAGACTTGGCTTTACTGGCGGCTGCTTTCAAAGCTCGGGCCTGAGCGATAAAGGGTGTAGCTCGCCGATTCTTTTCCAGTGCAAGCGCGACAAATCCAGCACGGACAGCCTCGTAGGGTGTCTCAAGGCTTTTACCGGACATGAGGTGTTGAAGATATGGTTTCGCCATTTTGTTATTCCTTTCGCCAGACATATACACATTTACGCAATTCATCTCGCCCATGTGCGCCCATTTGCTGGCTACTATTGCCTTTGCCATTTGGCAGCACCAATATCTGCTCTGCTTTGAAACCAAGATGCTCGGCTATCTCCGAAAGTATTATGTCTACCGAGATGCTTGCACCAGCATATCTTACATTATCGTTTACCATGATAAGCGGTGAACCCTTCTTTAACACACGTGCTGACTCGAAAATTACACATGCCATCTCGTAGAAGTATCCGCGAATCATACGGGGAATTCCGTTATTATTGAGCAAGGCAAGTTCTTTCTGTGATTCCAGGTAGGTAAGGATGCTTTGGAGTAGCTGGTGTCGGTCAGCCGCTGCTATGGCGGCTTTCCACTTCGTGTTTATGGCTAAAAGATCTTTTGCCCGGTTTTCAACCGTACAACTCAACATCTCCTGCCTGAGTTTGGCCAATCCTTCCTCATCAATGCCAAGTAGCGCAAGTTCCAACGCATAAGTACGCGTGTAGTCGTAGCGATTGCAGTATGGCGGTGATGTAATCAAGCCATCGTAGGACTGATGTTTGAGATTTGGCAGGATATTGAGGCATGAACCACTATGCAATTTAATTTCTGCTTTTGAACGGATTGTACCGAATAAATCTATGGGCATATCAATATAGCGTAAATCAGCAACTATTTCGCTGAGTTTGCTTGTAATTGCCTGGTCAAAACTTAGAATCTTACCCTTGTCGAATATCTTATTGCCTTGGCGTCGCCCGGAACGATAATCCCATCGCAAATACTGTCCATCCTTTCTTGTGTAACTGATACTTTCAAGAATGCAAAGTAAGGCAAAAAGCAGAACTGATTTTACTCGCTGCTCCTCTTGTTCGGATACTTCGAGAAACCGTCCCATTGCAAAAAGCGTTTCTGCAGGATAAGCTCCACTGGTAATCCTGAGTTCATTTATGGATTTGGCAAGCTTGCCATTTTTCCAAGGATGCTTATCCTTCCAGTAAACAAGCCGCTCAATATCCGTATCCTTAATTTCCCAATCAATTAATTGCTTAGTCGCTATAACGGTTTGACCTATCGGAAGCAGTTCAATGCCCTCGGCCTTCAACCCCAGACCACCTGCTGCAAACAAAGTAGTCCCGATTCCTGAAAATGGATCGAGCACGGTACCCTCAACAATCCGGTATCTCTCCAATAAATGCTCAATAAGACCAACCGAAAAGGCTTCTTTGTACTTAAACCAACGATAGAAGGACTTGCCCTTGTTTGCTTGAAAACTCACCATTGCGCGAGTGAGAGAGTTATCAACCTGCAGTTTATCAGCCCATCGTGCTTCAGCTTCACTGTTCAACTTCGCTACGCAAGAGATCGCATCAGGTACGACGGATGCCGCGCATTCATTGTTCAGCCTTTTCATTATACTTGCCGATTTTGTGGATAGTTGCATCTATATGCCTATTCTTAGATTTGCCTGCAAGCAATTCTACGGTTTCCAAGATCTCCAGAAAGATAAAAAAATTATTCTAATTCCTCTAAACAATTATCATTCCTCTAAATTAATTTTAAATTATATAATCTATTGACCGATTATTTGCAATATTATGTTTTTATCCAGGGTGAAGAGGATGCAAAATGATCTACCGGGCCGTGCCCGTAGCCGATGTTCAGCGAGTGCTCTATCGCTTTTGTTATGTATGCTTTCGCATTTGATACTGCCTGGGTAAAATCCATGCCTTTTGCAATGTTTGCGGCTATTGCGGAAGAAAATGTGCAGCCCGTTCCGTGAGTGTTTTTCGTTTCTATCCTCTTGGCAGTTAATTCGGCATAAGTTGTGCCATCAAAGAGTATATCTGTCGCCCGTTGATCGTTAAGATGCCCTCCTTTTACTACCACTTTTTTTGCTCCGAATTTTAATATTTTTGCTGCCGTAAGTTTCATATCTTCTATAGTTGATATTTTATCTCCAGTAAGAGCCTGCGCTTCATAAATATTTGGGGTTACTATTTCAGCTATGGGGAAAAGATTTTTTACGAGAGCATTGCGGGCATCTATGTTTAGCAGGCTGTAGCCGCTTTTTGAAATCATTACAGGATCAAGAACGATTGCCGGAGAATCGACTTTTTTTAATGCGCCGGCAATCGTTTCTATAAGCTCTATGCTTGAAACCATTCCGATTTTAACGGCGTCTATCTGTATATCATCGAAGAGATATATAATCTGATCATATACTATATCGGGTTTTACCTCCTGCACATTATAAACCCTGACAGTATTCTGCACTGTAACGGCAGTTATCACGCTTGTGCCGTAAACACCGTGAGCAGCAAATGTTTTAAGGTCAGCCTGTATCCCTGCGCCTCCGGAAGGATCGGAACCTGCTATCGTTAAGGCTATTTTCATGATTTTCTACCATGCTGAAAGGAAGCGGTTCTAAAAGGACTTATAATATGCTCTCCGTTAAAAGGAAGGCATCTTCCGACCTGAAAAGATGTTTTTATTTTATCTGCAATTAATTTGTAGGTATGCGGATGACAGGCAAAAAGAAGTTCGTAATCTTCTCCTCCTGATATTATAATTTCTTCCGGGTTCTTTCCGTATTTCTGGCAAAAGGATAAAAGAGAGACGTTAATAGGGCAAGATTTGAAATCAAGCTCAATGGTTATTCCCGATGCTTTTGCAATATGAGTTGCGTCACCGGAAAGCCCGTCGCTTATATCCATGACACAGTCGATTCCGGATTCCGCAAGAATTTGTGCTGCGTCAAATCTTGCTTCGGGAAACTTGAATTTTAAAACAAGATCAGAAAAATCCATATCATTGTTCTTTAATAACTCAAGACCGGCACGGGCAAGTCCCAAAGGGCCTGTACAATAAAGACCGTAGCCTTGTTTTGCATTGGAACGCTTTGGAAAAATATTGTCTTTCCCCTCGCCGATTGCAAAAAGATCGAGAGCAAGTTCGCTTCCTGATGATATATTCCCACCTCCAAGCGCACAATCATATTTATTCAAAGCTTTAAGAGCGCCTTTATAAATTTCTTCCACCATACCAACCGAAACATAGGAAGGAAGAGAAAGATTGATAAAAAGCGATATGGGCTTTGCATAAGAGGCGGCAAGATCGCTAAGCGTAACTTCAACTGCTTTGATTCCGATTTCTTCCGGAGTCTGCCAGTTCAGCCTGAAATGAAATCCTTCTCTTTGAGTATCTGTAGTCACAACGGGGTTGGAAACTGCAGCTAAAAGACATGCATCATCACCTGGCGGAACCATTATCGCCGGATTTGAAGAAAGGTCTTTTAAAAGTATTTCAATAAGGCCGAATTCACCCGGCCCGTTTTCACAGTCCCAGGGGCTGTCTATAAAAGAACGTGGAGAACAGGAGCAGGCTACTCCGAGCTTTAAAGCGCTGGATAAAGGATCGGAAGACATGGAAATTGAGCTGATAACAGCAATGCCGGCAGCATTATGAATAAAACATGAGGGTGCGGATAATGCATCTATTCCTCCTATGGCAACAACAGGGAGGGGAGATTTTTTTGCAACTGATTTAAGACCTGAAAGTCCGATCACCTTTTTTGCGTCTTTTTTTGTTCCGGTGGCAAAAACAGGGCCGGTTCCCAAATAATCGCATTCTGAAAGATCCGTTTTGTTAAGTTCGTCTGTGTTGGAGACAGAAATTCCAATAATTGCATCAGAGCCGAGAATTTTTCTTGCAGCAGAAGGCGGTTCGTCACCCTGGCCGAGGTGAACACCATCCGCATTCAAGAGTTTTGCAAGAAGTATATTATCATTTACAACGAACAAAACACCGTTGCATTTGCAAAGGTCTCTTATTGCTGCCGCCTCGTCATAATGAGCAGAAGAAAAAGATTTGTTTCTGTACTGGATAATGCCGGCGCCGGCTCTTATTGCAATCTTTACCTGATCCAACGGTTCCAGCGCCGGTGCTGAGTCGTCTGTTATGAAATAAAAGCGAAGGGCTTTTTTAAGATTTTCCCGAAACATATTTTATCCGAACATGTCCAGCCATGATTTGAATTTATCGGAATAGCCATCTCCGTATGATTCAAGCTGGCCAATAATCTTGTCTTTAGAATTTTCCATGACAATCTGATTCCAGTCTTTTGTGTAGAACTTATCGGCATAGCATATGATCTGCTCCTCGATTGACAAAGGAATCATATCGCGCGCCGGAAGCGGAAGTCCGCTTTTTACGATATTTTCTTCAGATATTCCCACACCCATATGCCTGTCACAAACAAGCGCATGCCGGAAAAGTCCGATATCTTCGAGAATCATGCGGCCTATATAGCCGTGGCAGATATAAGGGTGTTCGCCAAAGCAGCCAAGTCCCGGCGCATCCGTTTTAAAAATTCCTATGTCATGCAAAAGGGCTGCTTCTTTTATAAATTGTAAATCCGGTTTGAGGTGAGGAACTTTTGACGCGGCATCCAGAGCTTTTCCGGCCACATGCTCGCTGTGTTGTATCAGAATATCAAATAACTTTGAATCCGGATCATAATATTTGCAAATTATATAAATAGGGTCGATTAAAGCTTTTTGCAGCATTTATATTATGCTTTCCTGGATAGAAGAACGCCTTCTATGAAAGGATCGATTGCCCCGTCAAGAACAGCGGCTGCATTTCCTATTTCAAGATTTATCCTGTGATCTTTTATCAACTGATAAGGATGCAGCACATATGACCTGATCTGGCTTCCCCACGCAATTTCTTCTTTGTTGTCGTGCATCTCCTGCATCTTATCGTCCTGTTTCTGCTTTTCAAGCTGGTACAGGCGCGACTTAAGAACGCTCATTGCCATATCCTTGTTCTTATGCTGCGATCTCTCCTGCTGGCATTGAACAACTATACCCGTAGGCATGTGAGTTATCCTGATAGCGCTGCTTGTTTTGTTGACATGCTGACCGCCGGCGCCGCTGGATCTGAAAACATCTATCCTTAAGTCTTTCTCATCAATATCGATTTTTATGTCATTGTCAAGTTCAGGATAGACGAACACCGAGGCAAACGATGTGTGTCTCTTTCCGTTGGCGTTAAAAGGAGATATTCTTACAAGCCTGTGAACGCCTTTTTCCGTTTTCAAATATCCGTAAGCATATTCTCCTTCGGCAGTGAATGTTACGCTTTTAATTCCTGCCTCGTCACCCGGCTGAAAATCTATCAGTCTGGAGTTAAAACCTTTTCTTTCAACCCATCTTGAATACATTCTAAAAAGAATCTCAGCCCAGTCCTGCGCTTCGGTTCCGCCTGCTCCGGAATTAATGGAAACAATAGCGTTATTCAGATCGTCTTCACCGTCCAACATGAGATCAAGAGATAATTTTTTGATTTTTGCCTTAAGGGTTTGAATCTGGCCGGATACTTCTTCAATGGTTTTGGAATCTGCCTCTTCTATCGCAAGGTTATAAAGGATTTCGGTTTCTTCAAGATCTTTTAAAAGGCTTTTGAAACTATCAACCCTGCCTGAAAGAATTCTTCTTTCCTTAAGAACAGGAGTTGCCTTATCATGCTTTTCCCAGAAATTATCTTTTGATATTAAAAACTCTATTTCTTTTAGTCTTTTTTCTTTGTTATCTACCTCAAAGATAGCCCTTCAATTCTTCTAATTTCAGGTTTATATCCTTTAAATTTTGTTTTATTTCGAAAGACATGTTGTTACCTCCTGTTTAAAAATTTTAACCAAAATTGTTAACCCTACTATTGCCATACAGGCAAATGCAAATAAATCCCCGAAACGTGTGTAAAAAGTTTTTCCGGTAATAATCGGAACACTTCTTGTAACGGCAGCATCTTCAAAAAGATTTGTAGAACAAATTATTCTGCCCGCAGGATCGATAAATCCGCTTATTCCTGTATTAGCCGCTCTTACTAATGCACGCCTGTTTTCAACAGCTCTGAATACAGCCATTGAAAAATGCTGATATGGTGCGCTTGTTGTTCCATACCATGCATCGTTTGTAATATTTACAAGCAAGTCTGCTCCGTTTTGTACTTGCGCCCTTGCAATATAAGGGAAAATAAGCTCGTAGCATATCAGAACGCCGAGTCTGTTTTCTTTAAATCCTATCGTGCTTCCTATTTTGCCGGCTCTGAAATCGCCCACATTTTCCACAATTTTGCCTATAAACGGCAGCAGTTTTTTAAATGGAACATATTCACCGAAAGGGACAAGATGCGATTTATCATATTTGCCTGTTACATTACCATCAGGAGCCATCATATATGCAGAGTTATAATAATCAATTTTATCATTTCTTCCGGCTATGGATGGACTGCCTATAAGATAACCGCTTTTTGTTTCCCAAACGAGATCCCGCACAATTTTTGTTAAGCCTGCATCAAGCAGAAAATAAAAAGGAGTCGCTGTTTCCGGCCATACTACAATATCGGACTTATCAATCTTGACTGAGCGTGATAAATTTATATATTTTTCTATTGTGGATAACTGAAATACAGGATCCCATTTTTCCGATTGTTTTATATTTCCCTGTATTACAGATATTCTAATATCTGCTGAACCTGATACCGTTTCGTCTGTTTTCTTTATCCGTTCTTTACCGTAATACCAGCATCCTGTGAATACAAATATAAACACAAGCATTGATATCGCAGCATCTTTAAAAGAAACTCCTTTCCCCTGCCATTTGGTTTTAGCTAAAAACAAAAATAAGCCAAAAAACGCTGCATTGGACAAAGCAAGCAGAAAAGATACTCCATATGAGCCTAATATATCTGAAACCTGTATAATATGCAATGAGTTATATTGTGAATATGCAAGAAGCTCCCAGGGAAAACCCGTTAAAAGATTTGACCTGAGGTATTCGACACAAACCAATATAAATGGGATTAATATAAAAACATGAAGGGGTTTGGAGTAAAGTTTTGTTATTAATCCGGAAAACAAAGCTATATATAAAGAAAGATACAGAGAAAAAAGAAAAAGTATCGGAACCGAAAGATAGATGGGAAGATGCCCGTAGGTTCCCATTGTGTAAGAAATCCAGTAAATAAGTGTGAGGTAATGAACAAGTCCGGATAGTAGTCCCAGCCGGAAACTTTGTCTAAACTGAAGATCGCTTATTGCTGCAAGAAGGGGGACAAGAGCAATCCATGCAAGCCAGGACAAACCTATTCTTGGAAAAGAAGCTGTAAGGAGTAAACCGCTTGTCACAGCTGATATTATTTTAGCGCCAGTTTTGTTCAAGCGGCATAGTCCATCAGTTCTTTTACTCAATTACAATGGAACTTGTGTTTGCTTTAGCGCCGCGTCCTGAGGCAACATTGGAAACATTTGTTCCCTTGCTTTCATTTACTATTGTGCCTTTTACATCTGAATTTTCGACTGTAACAGAGCCAAGGTTTGCTTTGCTGTCTGTTCCCTCTGCAATGTTTGTCATATTCGAACCGGAGGCGTCATTTATTATGGCTCCTTTTATATTAGAGCCTTTAATTTTTACTGTTCCAAGATTTGCTTCGCTTCCCAGGCCTATTGCAATGTTTGCCAGGTTGCTGCCAGAAAGTTTATTGATGATGGCGCTTCCTTCCGATATTTTTGATCCGGGAGATGGTTGAAATTCGTTTAAGATCCGCTCAACTTCTGCTGCCGGAATTTTTTCGACAGAAGAAGGTGGGGCGTCTTTTTCAACGGAGGTTCTCTCAAAATCGGAAAGGAGAGTGATTTTGTCGGGAAAATTTATATTTGCTACGTCAAGGCTTGTTTTGGCAAGCGCAGCTATCTCTGTGGAAACAGGATTTGCTGTTATGACAAAGTCGGAACCTCTTACTCCGGCTATAGCAGTGGCAGTCTGGACTTTGAAAGCTGATAACTTGAATTTTAGAAGCTTAGTAACAAGAAAGCGTGCTTTTCCAAGATACATATTAATAAACGAAGATCTTATTTTTTTTGAACTGTCATAAACACACCCGGATAATTCCATGCTTGTTTTCGGGGAAAGAATCAAAGTGCTTCCGTCATTTAAACCGGCTTCAAGACGTCCCGTCTCCTGCGTTATGACAGAATCCCCTTCAAAAAGCGGGAGCTCTTTCTCGGCCTTATATCCTAATTTTTTATCCGAATGTATTATTATAACTTCATTTTTTACATAAAGGATCTTTCCGATTGATTGCCCAGAGCCGGGAGCAAATTTATCTTTAATAACAAGGCCTGGCGGAAGCATGTCCTCGGCATTTAAAAATCCCGGGCAGAAAACACAGTATAAAACCGCTGATGCGAATATGATAAAAAAAATTCTTATCGCAGCAGTTTTTTTTAATTTATCTGTTTCAAACATGATCCTTCCCCTGCTAATAATGTTAAAAGAATCAAGAATACCCCAGGTTAATCACCAGACTAAGGTTGTTCAACCCTTTTCCCGTTTAGTGAAAAAGCGTTTTGTCTTTTTTGCGGAAATATCACAACTAATTGCATTTTAATATTTTTGTATATTATCATGACTATATGTTATGTCAAGGTTAAGTTAGAAACAACTTTTAAGCTTTTTTAAAACACTATGCCTGCATAACCCACAAAACTATTTGATGGGCTTTTATCATAACTTGTTGAGTAAGCAATCAATTTTGCTTGTGAGGCGCCAAGTTCTTTGACAGCGCTTATAGCAGTTGCAGCAGCTCCGGAGCAGCAGGCATTTGCATTTAACAATGCTTCTTCAATAACTTTTTCGGGATTCATTTCAAGCATTGCGTCTATTACTTTTCTGTCGTTTTCGTTTTTTACCCAGTTAAGGGCCGAAGTTCCAGCCCCCTTAGATTCAAAGCCATAGTTTGCTCCGTAATGGGTAAGATCGGTTGATCCCAACACTGCAATATTAAAGCCAAGAGCAGAAGCAATTCTGACCGCATCTTTTCCTATATCGAAAGATTTGTTTACCGGAGGAACCCCTATAGGAACAATTTTAATATCCTTAAAGAAATACTTTATAAACGGAAGCTGAAGCTCTATCGTATTATCACGGGTAAATCTTTGAGCAGTTTCAATTACAAAAGAATATTTTTTTGAAAGTTCTTCTGCTATTTCTTCATGGATCTTTATATCTCCGAAAGGAGTTTCCCATGCCCCTTCTTTCATAAGATAACATGGAGAACCTTGATGGAGATGCATTCCAAAAACAAGAAAAACATCAGGCTTCGGACCTTCAGAAAGTATTTTAATAACATTGCATGCTATGCTTCCGGAAAAATACCAGCCTGCGTGCGGAACTATGCCGCCTATTCTTTTTATACCGGATAAATCTCCGGTTTTTCCTTCTTTAATAAATGCTTTGATTTCCCTTTCACATTCCAAAGCGCTTGCCGGATACCAGCTTCCGGCAAAAACAGCTTCTCTTGCTCTCATGTTACACCTCCAATATGCAACGCTCTTGAATTTATTATAATTATATAAATTAGTTTATGTTTATGCAATTTCTTTTATTATTCTATCTTTCAGTCAATTTTTATGCGTTGAAGGCGAAGGCTGTTTCCGACAACCGATATACTGCTTAAAGCCATTGCTCCTGCTGCAAGTACGGGATGCAGCTGTCTTAAAAAATCAGGAAAAATTTGAAAAGGCTGTAAAATGCCTGCTGCAACCGGAATAAGTATTATGTTATAAAAAAAGGCCCAGAATAAATTCTGCTTTATGATATTCATTGTTTCTTTGCTGAGATTGATTGCCTTCGGCACGCCAAGAAGATTTCCGCCTGAAAGAATAATATCGGCAGTTTCAATGGCAACATCTGTTCCGGTTCCTATTGCAATTCCGACATCAGCCTGTGCGAGTGCCGGAGCATCATTTATCCCATCTCCGACCATCCCTACTGTTTTATTGCTTTTCTGAAGTTCTTTTACCTTAAGAGATTTTTCTTCAGGATTAACTTCTGCAAAGACCTTGCTTATACCTGCCTCAGATGCAACAGCTTCTGCAGTCATTTTGTTATCGCCGGTAAGCATAACAACCTCAACACCAAGGTCAAAAAGCTTTCTTACCGCTTCAGCGGATTCAGTTTTTAACTTGTCTGCCACAGATATCAAACCCAGAATCTCATATTCCGAGGCAACCACCATTACGGTTTTTCCTTTTGACTGAAGAAGGCTGATCTGGGTTTCAGCTTTTTTTAGATTTAAACCCAAAGATGCTATCCAATCCGGTTTTCCTATCATGGCACGCTTGTCATTCAAATATGCCTCAACCCCGGCTCCTCCGGTGGCTTTGAATTTTTGAGGCTCAGACATTATTATCCCTTTTTGTTTTGCTTCATTAACAATTGCTTTTCCAATAGGATGTTCGGAGCCCTTTTCAACAGAGGCTGCAATTTGCAAAAGCTCATTTTCACTTTTATATGCAGGTTCAAAAGGCAATGCGTCGATAACAACCGGTTTGCCGGTAGTTACGGTTCCGGTTTTGTCTAAAATGGCTATATTTATTTTTGATGCTTTTTCGAGCGCTTCGCTGTTTTTAAAAAGAATTCCATTCTCAGCTCCTTTGCCGGTTCCGGCCATTATAGCTGTGGGTGTTGCAAGCCCTAAAGCGCAGGGGCAAGCAATAACGAGTACTGCAACAAATCTGATCATAGCAGGTACAAAAGCGCCGCCAATAAACCACCATATCGAAAATGTTATAAACGCAGCTAAAAGAACAAAAGGTACAAATATGGATGAAACACGGTCTGCTACAGCCTGTATAGGCGCTTTGCTTCCCTGTGCTTCCTGAACAAGCCGTATAATCTGGGAAAGTACAGTCTCTTTGCCTACACGGATTGCTTTGATTTTCAACAAACCTTCTGAGTTGATCGTTCCTCCTGTAACAGTGTCATTCATGTTTTTATCAACAGGCATTGGTTCACCGCTTAACATGGATTCATCAACAGCAGATTCGCCTTCCGTTACAATGCCGTCAACAGGAATTTTTTCTCCCGGCCTTACAATAAGAATATTTCCTGCTTTTACATTCGCCAGAGGAATTATCTTTTCAACGCCATCTTCCAATATTGCTGCCGTTTTTGGCGACAGCTCCATAAGTCTTCGTATAGCCGCGCCTGTTTTCCCCTTTGTGCGGGACTCAAGCATTTTACCAAGCTTTATCAGAGTGATGATCACAGCAGATGTTTCGAAGTAGAGATGTTCACAGGGAATAATGGAAAGCAGCACAGCAATAGAATAAAAATATGCAACTGATGACCCCATAGCAACAAGAACATCCATATTTGCGCCTTTGTTTTTAAGGCTTTTGTATCCGCTTACATAATAGTCCATGCCTGTATAAAACTGAACAGGAGTTGCAAGCACAAACAGAAGCCAGTTTACCCATAATGCATGGCTCCATGCGCCTGTCAGATGAAAATCTCTAGCCATGCTTAAAATAAAAAGCGGTATAGTGAAAACAAGCCCTATAATAAATTTTCCGGTTTGATTTTTTATTTCGGAATCGCGCGCTTTTTGTTCATAATCAATTTCGCCGGACAGCAGGTCAGGCGCTATTGCTCCGTAGCCGGCTTTTTTGACAGCAGATATAATTTCTTCAACAGAAGCGTCACCGGGCAGATATTCGATATGAAGACGTTCGGCAGCATAATTTACATATGAACTCACTATCCCAGGAACATTTTTATTGAGGGCTTTTTCGATGTTTATGGCACAGTTGACACATGACATGCCGGTTATCGGAAGTTCCGTTTTACTTGTAACAGCCCTGTAGCCTAAACTAGTTATCTTTTCCGTGATATCTTTCAGAGAAATTTTATCGGCGTCATATGTAACATAAGCCTGTTCTGATGCAAAATTAACAGACGCATCTATAATGCCGTTTAATTTTTTTAAACCTCTTTGAATATTTGCAGCACAGTTTGCACAGGTCATTCCCGAAACAGGTATAGAAAGCTTGTGTTCCGCCATATATTATATCCTCCTGTTATGATAATGCTATTTGTCTTTCAGGAATTTGGTTATTTGTTCGATAAATTTACTTGCTTCGGCAATGTGGTCAGATATGAGTTTTTTTCCGGTATGATTAGATCAACATGGTCAAATTGCTATGCCTTCTTTTCCTATTATCTATAATTGGAACGCGTTACGCAGCCTCAAGTTTTTCCTTAAGTATCTCACTGGCGATTTGCTTCACCGACTTGCGACGTTTGCTTGCGGTAGAACGCAAAGCAAGAAAAGCCTCTTCATCTACTTCTATTTCAAAGTGTTGTCTACAAAGGTCGACTTCTAAATTTACTGGATCAAGAAAATCCTCGTAATCAGTGATGCAATGAGTATCCCAGAATTCCGATGCTTCATCTTCGGAACCGAAATTCTCGGGCAATGGATCAGGTTTTTTATCTGTGCTTTTCATAGTATTTCCTTTCAGGCACGTCCATATCTCTTGCTGAAATTGGTAATATTATACCATGCTTCTTCATAATGGAAAATACAATCAAGTATCTCCCGTTATCGATATGTGCCATAGCTGAATATATATTCTCGCCATGAACTTTGCCCTTGGCTATCTTCCGAAAAACCGGTTTATAACGGAGAGCCTCTTACACCTCTCTGGTTGAAACACCATGTTTGGTTGAAAGCTTTTCCACGAAGCGATCTTCCCAGATGATATCTGTGATCCTCAAGAGTAATCTCCCATCGCTCTTGTACTGATTTCAATAAACTTGCTGATTATTAACTCTCTTTTTAGACAGATATACTTATATGTATCATAAAAGTCAAAAGAAAGAAGATTTTTTTCATGTATTTTCCCAATTCCCCCAAATTCATTTTATGCCAGGAGGATGCTTATCTGCTTGAGTTGGTTCGTTACATTCATCTTAATCAGATCCGCGCTCAGCTTATTGATAATATGGAAGCTCTGGATCATTATCTTTATTCCGGGAAAGGAACAAAACAGGGTTCCGGCACGCAGTTTATTTTGTTCTTTTGCTGTGCATCAGCTTGGGGTAAGCATGTCAGATCTTTCAAGGAAGGGGGGGCTATTGCAGGCGTAAGTTTATCTGTGAAGCGTGGTGAAAGAACAGCGCATGAGGCAGGCTTTTGTCTCGTTGACGCATAATATCTATAGAACTAAAGGGCTTCCCTAATCTCCCTTCCACCTGCCCGTCATCATAGGAACCACCATGCTTAGTATTAATCATGCCTTGTACCCTATAATTGTATTTTTTCCCGGCGAACATCGCCGGTCAGCGGTTCATCCGCTGCACTGGATAGTTGGCAAATGTTATTTTACAACGCATTGAGTAAAGACTCTTCAACTGAATGCGGAACTCGGATGGGTATAAAATAGGATGACGGGTACAAGTAATCTTCCCCGCTTTCATCAATTACCCGAATATCTTTTTCGTTTAATTTCCTTTTTCCGATGCCATGAGCCTCATACCAATGAAGCTCGGCTAAGTGGGTTTTCTCTCCTGGGATGACTCGAATGTTGGCAATCCCTTTCATTTTCCGCAAATTACCATCGCCATAGTATTTTCTCAACCAGTTGATCTCACGAATTCCTGGCCCTTTAACAATTGTTTCGATCTTTGTAATTTCATCAATTATATCAAAGTCCATAAAAACATTCCATTTCGTTAAATTTAATGACTCTATTCGAGAGAAAATAGGGGGTCAAGTCTATATTTGACTTTTAATATTGATTATAAAAATAGGGGGTCAAGTCTATATTTGACTTTTAATATTGATTATGATATAAGAT
>DYJH01000065.1 GCA_020723255.1 Desulfonema limicola
GATTAAAGAAATTGACGGCAAAAAAGCAATTCAGGTGCCTTTCACCGACAAAGAACATAAGAAACTTGTAAAAGGCTTTTCGGATTTGGCATTTGATGCTTCAAACGGCTGCACCATTCCTGAAAACGCCGACAATACACTTTTTGATATTGTCATTAATATGAAGACTGTAGATGTCATGAAATTTGCGATCATGAAGATTTACAGCCCTCTTGCTGGAAAAGCGCCAAGAGCTGCAAGATATTGATGGATTGTAAGATTATTTTTTAGTTAAAATCCCGTTAGAAAAGATTTTCTAACGGGATTTTAATATTCAGAGGTTTTTTTAATCTTTTTAAGTTGTTTTACGTACCGTTTCGCTTCATCTATCTGCTTTTTTTTACCTGACATTAGGCTCCCTATGGTGATTTCATCAAGACGCTTGAAGATAGCCTTGCTGGCTTCAATCCAAACCCAGCGGGAGAGACAATCTCCTGCCATATTGCACACGCCGCACAGCTTGTCTTCCGCTTCAGCACAGTCTGTTATTGCGGTTGTTCCCTCAAGCGTTCGAACGATATCACCGACTGTAATTTCATCGGGTAACTTCTTCAGCATATGTCCGCCGAAAGGTCCCCTCTGACTTTTTATCAAACCGGCATCTTTTAGCTTTTTTATCAAATGCTCGAGGTATTTTAAAGAAATATTCTGGCGTTTTGCTATATCACCCAAAGAAACAGGATGTTCCCCGGCATAAATAGCAAGATCGAGAATAAGACGTGTGCCATACCTGCTTTTTGTTGTGAGTCTCACTTGATTATACTAAGTAATTATCCCAAAAGTTCTAATGGTTATAGCGATATAATATCTTTTGTTTCCTTTGAGGATTCTTTGGAGTTTATTTGATTTGTTTCTTTCTGAGGAAAATAAACCATGGGGAACTGTTCGGGTTTTTTCCTTGGCAGTGTAATCTTAAAGCAGGCTCCTTTACCGGGTTCGGAGTCAACTTCAAGGGTTCCCCCATGCTGGCAAATAACACGGTTAGCAATAAACAGTCCTAATCCGGTTCCCTGAGAGCCCTTAGAAGTAAAAAAGAGTGTGAACATTTTTTCCTTGGTTTCCTGATCCATCCCCATTCCATTATCCTGAATGATAAAGCATATGAAGTTATGTGATTTTTTAAAAACATCAAATCTAACAAAATGATCATTTTTGCTGCGGTCATATACGCAGGCATCTATTGCATTTTCAAGAAAATTAACGAGAGTGGCATGTATCCAGTTGGGATCAACCTGAATAGTCCCCAATGATGAAGCAAAATTTATTTCGAGATATATGCCTTTCTTTAAAGCTATGGCCATTGCATCTTCAGCAGCTTTATTAGCTAATTTCTTAATCGGAACGGTTTCATAAATCAGCTCTCTTGATTTTGCATAATATAGTATTTCAAGAACCATTTTTCGGATTCTACCGGCCATCTGTTTAATTTGCTCGAAAGCTCTATCGGTTCTTTTCATATCCTTATTTGCAAGCCCTGTTTCAAGCTGATAAATACCGCCGTCCAGGGCAGTAAGCATTCCCTTTATGCCGTGAGACATAGAGCCGATCATTAAGCCAAGTGATATCAGGTGGTCTTGCAGTTGTCTGATCTGAGTGATATTTGTTGACATTTCTATAACCTGTGTTATCTGCCCATTCGAATCTTTTATCGGAGCCGTCCATGTAATAACATTATACTGCTCTCCTGATTTTGATGTGACCACTTCTTCGGTTGAGTGCGGCAAGCCGTCTTCGAATGTGTCTGAAACAGGGCATTTTTCACAAGGCGCACCCCTGTGCTTGTAAACTTCATAACAACGGGACCCTATTTCGTCTCCGAAATCGCGCTTGAACATCCTATTTGTGGCAGTTAGGCGAAAACCCTTGTCCTGCACTGATATATAGCAGGGCACTTCATCGAAAAGCTGCTGAAAAAGATCCTGGGTTTGCTGAAGAACTTTTAGCTTTTTTTCATAACGCAAAAGCTTGTTTTTCACAGCAACCCAAATCTTTGCCTGTCTCAGCGCCATATCAAGCGCTGTGCTCTTGATCGGTTTTAGCAGATAATGAACCGCATCATCTTTAAGATACATCATTGAAAAATCAAGTTCTTCGGGCTCTGCCATAATAATGATTTGAATTTCCGGATGAGTTTTTTTTATTTGTTTGAGGGTACTGATAAAATTATTACCAAAGCGGGAAGGATCAACAAGCACAATGTTTATGCCTATCCTGTTAAACAGCTTTAAAATTTGATTGCTGTTTTTTGCCGTATAGACTTTCATTCTCTTTCGCTTCAGGTATATTCCCAAAGCGTTAGCATGACTGATGTCTTTATCTATGATCAATATTTCGTTGGCCATAATAAAAGAGTTCGGGGTTCAATGGTTCATTTAAGCGTGTCTTTAACTATTTTTAACAACTCATCCCTGTCAAATGGTTTTTGAAGGCATGCAACTGCTTTGCCTATCGCGTGAGTGCAGCCTGACAGTCCGCTTATAACAATCACAGGAATATTTTTTAATTTTTTTTCCTGTGATAATTTTCTATAGAAACGGGGACCCCACTCTTCCGGCATTTCCAGATCAAGAGTTATTAGATCAGGAATCTCTTTTCTGGCTATATCCATTGCTTCCTTAACATTGTTTGCAGCAAAAGCGGCAAAACCATTGTCTTCAAAAAGAGCGGTAAGGTAGTCAACAATATTAGGATCATCATCAACAATAAGTATTTTTTTCATTAAGCCCTCTCTTTTTACTGTATAGTTTTATTTGTTAATGCTGATAACAGGGCATCCGGCTCTGACAATGACCTGTTCGATATTGCTTCCAAGCCTTGCATCTTCGTTTGATGTTTTTTGCGTATGATGCGCCATGACAATGAGATCCGCATGTTTTTCCCGCGCGTATTTTACAATTTCAACATATGGCAACCCTTCCCAGACATCGAAAGAATAATCCTTGATTTCCTTTAGTTCGCCAATGTAGCGTCCTCTTATGCGTCGTAATGATTCTCTTATCTGAGACTCGATTTCATCTTGTGTAAGCAGCCTTCCCATATGCATATTGCTGATATCCAGAGCATGAAATATATGAAGTTCACAGTCAAGGTCTTTTGCGAGATTGACTGAAAATTTAAAAGCGGCGTCAGACGCTTTTGAAAAATCTGTCCCGAAAACTATCTGAGATATTCCACCCCAGAAAGATGCAGCAGGCCGGTTTACAACCAGAAGCGGACAAGGCGCAGCCTTTGCAACCCGTTGAAGCGTGGATCCGACCATGCTTTTTTTGTAAACCGAATCTTCATCATCACCGGTGCTACCTCCCAGGACTATTAAATCAGGAGAATAATTTCTGGCTTCTCTTAAAATTTCACGGTGAGGAAAACCCACAGCAACCTTGATGTCATAATTTATATTATAGGATTTTGCCTTTTCAAGCTGTTTGGAATAATAAACTTTGATTTCTTCTTTAACCCAAGCAATGTATTCATCGTCGATTTCAACCTTTTCTTTGGTTTTGACGTCCATTACTATTTGACTGAAACCGCGGGTCGGAACTCCCAGAACATGAAAAATACATATGCTTGCATCATATGCCTGTGCCATATTGAAGGCAACTCTTGCAGCATGATCACTGGCTTCAGTTGCAGATGTGGCAAACAAAATCTTTTTAAACATGATTCACCTCACTCTATAAATCCCCCCATCCCCCCTTTATCAAAGGAGGAGCAAGGGGGGATTTCTTCGACATTCATTATTCTTCAGGTTTCAGATGTTCCGGGATTTCGACCATACTGATTATTATCGGTTTTAAAAATGACCATTTAATGCCGATCTTATATTCTTCTTCAAGATCCCGGATTGCATCCCAGCAGTTGTGACACGGCGCTATCACCAGTTCGGCGCCGCTTTCTATAATCTGATCTCTTTTGGTTATTAACCCTTTGTTTCTTTGAGGCCTGAACAAACCTATTCCGTTAAAACCGCCGCCTCCGCCACAGCAATAATTATGCTCTCTATTTGGCGATAATTCAATAAAATATCCGGGATCGACAATGTAGCTCATTATTTCACGGGTAATATCTTTTAATCCGTGGTTGCGAACATAATTACATGAGTCCTGGAGCGTGACTTTTTTCTTAATGCGTTTTGCCGGATCAATTTTGAGCTTGCCTTCTCTTAATGCTTCTGCCAGCCACTCAACATAATGAATTGACTCAACCGGCGGCTTTCCGTTGCTTCTTCCGGCCCAGTACGGGCCTTCGACAACGGTGGCTCTATGCGCATGACCGCATTCAGTCCCGATCATCCTTTTTGGCTTTAATCTTTCCATTGCCTCATAAACACTTTCGACCTGCATCTTGCAGGCCGCCCAGTCTCCGGCAAACATGGCAAGGCTGGTCTGTTCCCATCCTGTTGATGTAACCGTCCAGTTTTCCCCTGCCAAATGAAAAAGAATCGCGGCTTCGGCAAGATCTTCAGGATAGTGTTTAACTTCTCTTGCGTTAACCGTATATAAAATATCAGCGCCTTCTTTATCTATAGGAACTTCAAGACCCGGATAGTCTTCCTCGTTTTCTTCAACCATCCACTTGAAAGTTTCAACAAAATCTTCGTCTGTGACATCCATTTGTGCGCGGTAAACGCGATGCATGCCGGCGCCGATTTTCAATTCCCATGGCACAAAACCCTGCTGGTAGCACAAACCTCTTAGATAGCTGAACATAACCCCCATATCGATTCCATGTGGACAATACATACCGCAACGGTTGCAACAGGTGCACTTTGCCCAGGCAGTTTCCATAACCATATGCATAAATTCATTATCCACCTGGCCTTTGCGCTTGACGATTTCACCCAAAGTGGATTGAATTTTATAGGCCGGAACCTGTTTTGGGTCACAATCATTGGCGAGGTAAAGGAAACAGCTATCGGCACACATGCCGCAGTGAGCACATATCTCAAGCCAGGTCTTTGTTCTGGATTTAAGCGTATTTCCGATTGTTTTCCAGAGAAGCCCGCTGTCCACATCCAGCGACTTCATTTCTTCATAATATTTTTTCCCACCGGTATCACTTAGAAGTGTCTTAAGTTCTTCTTCGGTTTCAATGGGCTTTCTATTGCATAATTTTCCTTCAGGCATTTTTATTTCTCCTTAATTGTTAAGTTCCAATGCCTCATTTTTTCTACCAGGCCATGCCTTTTCCCTTCATTCCGCCTCGTTTTATCGCATAATCCATTCCCAACTGAGCTCTTGAAGCAAAGAAAAGAGCTATATGTGACAGCTTTGTAAAAGGAACGGCAATCAAAAGAGCCTCACCGCATATAATGTGCGTCGTCAGCCAGAATGAATAATTGCCGATTTCGTATCTGGCAATAAGACCTGTGACAAAGGGCGCCACAGACAGCAGAAGTATAAAGTAATCATATGCCGTTGTTAAAATTCTTACTTCCGGCAAAGAAATTCTTCTTAAGACAAGAAGAAAAGCGCAGACTATGACAGACCATGATAAAATATCGGCAATTACAGGATGTAATGTAATCAGAGATATTCCGATTTTTTCTTTTAAAAATATATTATGCGCCAGTAAAAATAAAGGAACAAGAACAGCTCCTATATGAAAACCGAAAAAAATCAGCGTCATAAACGGTTGTTTACGCCAGCCGCAAGTTCCAAAAGGGATAAGCCAGTTCAATATGGAGTTTAGCGCTCCTTTTAAGCCCTGAGCCGGATATGCTTTATATGCCACGCGCTCAAGCTGCCAGTTTAATCCCTTAAAATACAGCACAAACCGTACAGTGATGCCGATAAAACATGTGCCAAGGGACAGCCAGAACATTGGCCCGGTCAGAAATTCGTACATAAGTACCTCCGTTATCTATCTTTGCGGCGGTGTATAAACAACCCCATGCCCCCTTTATTAAGGGGGACCCCGCCGCCCTTACATTCCCCCTTATCAAAGGGGGTGAAGGGGGTTGTTACATAAATCAACATTTTATATGCCGCCACGATATCCTTAAAAAGTTCGTTTTTTTTCATCTCTGCCGGTCAGAAAAATCCAGAACAGCATCAAACCGATCAGAATTCCCCCTATCAGGATATATGTGACGCTTTTTGAATGAAGTAAAAAATCGTGAAGTGTATAAAATATCGTGTCCATCTGAACAATGCCTCACATTTTAATTATCATGCTGATAATCCGGGTGCTCATGTAATATAGGCATCCGAGTTACAATAAAACGGTAAACAACTAAACCGATAGTTACTACAAACAACGAAATTACAATTTCACTCCAGCTTGGAAAGTACCGCTCGGCAGAAGTAAGCTGCCAGTTAAATGCAACAAGAGACACATTGAAGCGATTCAGTACGACTCCTATAACTGAAATTAATGCAGCCCATCGCACAAGGCGCAGATTTTTTTCCCGAACGGCTATTGCGTACATAAAAGAAGGAATGGCCGCAAAACCGATCAGTTCAAGCAGATACCAGGCGCCCCAGCCTGTGGTAAGATAGTGCCAGTTATTATCTATTGATATGCCGATTAATTTTACTCCCACATAACCCATCATTATAAACGATGCGGCTTTTCCGAATCCAAGAGCCACATCTTTGCTTTCCTTAAGGTGAGTTTCATCCATCTTGTTGTGAAAATATCGATGTGCAAGCGATCCCTCAAAAATAACCATGGACAATCCTGAGAACATGCTTGAAATAAAAAAGTATACCGTCAGATAGTTTGAGTACCAAAGGGGATGAAGCTTGGATGGCGCTATCATGAAAAGAGCACCTAATGAAGACTGATGCAATGTGGAAAGAATAACACCGAAAATAGTCAGAACAAGCGTCAGCCGAACAATCAGATTTCTTATTTTTTTCAAGCCGAGCCATTCAAGAGCGGCAGGGCTGTATTCGATAAAAAGAACCGAAAGATAAAGAAATACGCACAAGCCCACTTCAAAAAGAAGAGATGTGGTTCCCTGTGAAATGAATACAGGATACGGCAGGCGCCAGGGGCGGCCTACATCATAATGCAGCGCCAGAACTACCAGTGCATAGCCGAGAAAAGCCGTAAGAATTGCCGGCCTCACGGCAGAATGATACCGTTTTAAACCGAAAATGTAGCAAGCGGCAGAAGTCACATAACCGCCTGCCGCTAGCGCTACGCCGCAAAGCAGGTCAAACCCTATCCAGATTCCCCAGGGGTTATTATTATCAAGATTTGTTACTGTTCCAAGCCCTTTTGTGAACCGCAAAACCGTCACTATCAGACCCGCAATTATTATAATGGATGCTATTATATTAAAAGGTGTAAAAATGGATTTATTGGCATAAGCCGTCTCTTGTGACATCTATTTTTCCTCCCCGGATATATTAACAGATTCATCCTTTGCAGATTCGGGCTGTTCTGCTTTAATCTTTTTTGCGGCATCTTCAAGAGCTCTTTTTACTTCCAGATTGATTGCAGCTTCTTTTTCTTTTGTCATAGTATCTTTTAAAGCCGCCAGTTTTGCTTTCATCTCTTCGTTGGCGTTGGCTTTGGTCCTGGAAACGGCTTCAATCCGTTCTTCTTCAGAAATCTTGTCTTTGCGTTTCGATATGGCATAAATTCCGGTCAGAAGAACCGGCCATAGTCCAACAACAACGGGAACGGCAGCCAGCGGACCGGATGTATAACTGGAAGCAGGCTGAATGCCGAGATCATCTCTCATGCCGATATCTGCAAACGGCCTGCCTGATAGATAGACCCATCCGGTTCCACCCATCTCGTGTTCACCATAAATATGATCTAAATATCTGTCAGAATATTTTTCTATCCTTTGCCAAGCCTCCTTAAGAAGCTTTTCTCTGGGGCCGAACGTCAAAGCTTCTTTCGGGCACGCCTCTACGCAGCCAGGAAGCAAGCCCTTTTCGATAAGCGGGTGACACATAGTGCACTTCATCACGCGGGGTGTAAGCGGATTGTTGTATTCGTAAGCAGGAATATTAAAAGGACATGCTATCATGCAATATCTGCATCCGACACAAAGAGATGAATCGTAGACTACAGCTCCCGTACTGACCTTTTTTAATGCTTTCACAAAACATGCTGATGCGCAGGCTGGTTCCAGACAGTGATTGCACTGGCTTTTAACAAATACAGGCTGCATATTGCCGTTATTAATGAAGCGATTTACGACGGTGTAAGCGTCAGACTGTGTACGGCGTTTTGTATTTAAGACAGCAAGGTCTTCAAAAGGAATTTTAGGTAACGGCAGTTCATTAACCCTGTTACAGGCCTCTTCACATTTTCTGCAGCCTATGCAGCGTGTTGTATCGTGAAGAACACCGAAACTGCCGGGGTAACCTTTAAATACTTTATTTGACGCAGCCTCGGTTTTTTCCCCTAAAACTGCGCTAGTTCCTGCTGCCGCTCCCAACCAGCCAAGGAATTGTCTTCGGGATATACCCATTGTCACACCTCTATCCGTGTTATCTGAAATCTGAAATATTGCTTACTTATTTTTTTCTTTATGGCATTTTGCGCAATCCGTAGCTGCCGGTTCCTTTATTCCCATTACCTGATGACAAGTTATGCACTGCCCGTGATATGCACCCTTAAGAGCCGGCCGGCCATCTGTGCTGCTGTTTAAGGTTTTTCCGTGACATGATGCACATTTAGGCGGTTCTGAAGATACAGGACCGTTATGGTGGCAGGATAAGCACAAGGTTGTTTTATCGTTATGAAAATACCCTGCAATTTTGTTGTCTTTTATCTTTGACTCAAGGCTTTGCAAAATTTTTCGATGAGGGAAGGTTACGGCCTCATATTTATCACTTATGACACTAATAGTGACTTTTTCAGGAATTTTTTCATCCGGAATTTTGTTCGAAATATTCATCTTAATGTTCAATTCCCTGCGTGCGATTTCAGCTCGTTTTTCTTTGCTGACGGGGAAAGCGCCCAGCTGTTTTTTATCGACGCTGTGACAAGCTATGCATTTATCCTTTGAAAGCGGTTTGTCTGGTATGGCAGCATGGCAACCTGCGCAGTTTTTATCAAGCTGAGCTGCCTTGTGACAGCCGACGCAGCTTATTTGCGATTTGCTGTTATGCATAGTCTGTTCTATACTTACAAAACCGCCGTCCTTGCTGCCGGTCTCCGTATGGCATTCGCCGCATGGCTTCAGGCTGTCATGGTGGCAGGATCTGCAGCTTTCGGCTTTAGCTTCATGAGCTTTATGATCAAATGCTACGGGGTTCAGCTGCTTGCTAAGTGTTTTCTCATTTATATCAGGTGTCTTTGCCCAGTTTGCCAGAAGGATGGTATCGGGCTGATTTCTTTTCATTCGGGGGATTGATTTAACGGTTTTGATCTTCTTCTGTTCAGCATTATCATGGCAGGATTTACATTCAACTGGTCCGGCAGCCTTTGCCTGTTCTTTCAACGCCTGATGACAGCTTACACATGCAGCATGTGAAGCCGTTTGAATAGAAGATGCTTCTTCGGTCTTTTTTGCTTTGTGGCAGTAAAGGCAGCTTTCTTCCTCACCCTTGACATAGACTGTTTTGTTTGTATTTTTATCGAATTTATGATGGCATACACTGCAATTAAGCTCATCCTTGCCATTTAATGACCGTATATCGACTGACGATTCATGCCTAAAATGCAGTGACTTATTAAAATCAATTTGTTTCCATGAGCTGTTGATTCTTGTTTTAAGATTATGGCAGGACCGGCAGTCTCCTGCAAGAGGCCCTGAAGGACTATTTGTCTTTTTGTTTTCTAAATGGCAGGCAATACAGTTATTATGGTAAATAGCCATATCGTTTTCGGCGGAACCGTCTTTTATACGCCTGTATTTAAATACAAACTTATTGTTTTCTTTAAGATGGCATGCGCTGCAATCTTGTTTCCCCTTAAGGCTTTCTGTGTGCTTGTCGTGAAGAAACTGCACTGCCGGCATCTGTTCGCCGCCTGAGTTTGCTGGAAGATCTATCATGACTATATCAGGTCTTGCTTTTCCCGGTTCCACAACGCTGTAACCTACAACTATTGTACAAGAAATTATCAAAAGAATCATAATCGGTATTATGACCTTCTTCGAACTTAACCCTAATCTCTGTGCCATTTTATTTCCTCTGAACCGCAATAGCGAGCTCACCCCTGCTGCCTACTGCGGGGTTAGCAAGCGAATCTAAATTATTAAAAGACCTTACGGTCGGAGATTCCCCGTTGTTTACGTGGTGAATCTTCAATTATTAACAGATTATGTCTCAATAACAATCAGGATATACTCTTCTTTTAAAACGAAGATATTTCCTATCAATATTATAGGAATTGTCAACATATTTTCATAAAAGTTTTATATTTTTATAACAAGCAATAACACGAATTCTATCGAACAAATTGTTCTTGTATTAGCAATGTCAATTTCATATTAATTCTAAATTTATTATTGTTTTTTACTGTTTGAACCATTATATTCTACAATTTAGGATATAGTATATGGTGTGAAATTCAGGCAAATTAAAAGGAGGTAGTTATCATGGTTATGAGTAGGACATTTCTTGTTGGTATTTTGTTAATGGTGTTAACCATGGGCGTATTTCATATACCGGATGCTTCATGCAGCGAAAAAGAAAAGGGTTCGGAACAAAGTCCGGACAGGATGGTTACTATAGCTGCAGAATACCCAAGCATACAAATGGCAAGAGGCGGCGAAAAAATCAATATAAATGTTTATTTCCGAAATATGGGAAAAACCGATGAGAACCTGAATGTTTGGCTAATAAACAACTATAAGAAGTGGAAAGCCTCTTTAACAACTTTTAGTTTTAATATTACAGGTGTTTACATACCTTCCGGCAAAGATAAGGCTGTTGTTTTCGAAGCCGAAGCAGATAAGGATATAAACCCCGGTAAATATGAATTTCCCATAAAAGCACAAACCACCGATGGAAAATTTAAGCTCTCAGAAGTAATTGTTATCGAAGTGTTGAAGGAAAAATCAGAACTGGATAAATCCAGAGGTATAAAGCTTACTTCATCATACCCCGAAATTCAGGGCACGCCTGATTCAACTTTTAAGTTTGCTATTGATATTGACAGCACTTTCGTAGATGATACGCCCCTTGATTTGTCTGCACAGGGTCCGAAGGACTGGAATATCAATTTCAAACCGTCATATGAAGATAAATATATATCAAGCCTTAGGATAAAAGTTAATGAAAGAAGAACAATAAATGTGGAAGTAAAACCCCCTGCTGATGCCAAGGCCGGCAGTTATCCCATTAATGTTATAATCAACACCCCAAAATCCAGGCTTGAAACCCCTCTGACCGTAATTTTAACCGGCACATACAGTTTGGATGTGAGAACCGCAGGCGGATTATTATCACTTGATGCAAAGCAGGGAAAAACGTCCAACATTTCTTTTTATGTCAAGAATACAGGATCTGCAAAAAACACCAATATTAAATTTATGACTTTTAAACCTGAAAACTGGAAGATTGAATTCAAGCCGGAAAAAATAGATGCTATCGAACCAGGCGAATTAAAACAGGTTGAAATGAGCATCACTCCCTATGAAGATGCCCTGGTTGGGGATTATTCGGTAGGTGTTGATGTTGCAGGAGAAAAAGTTACTAAAAATATTGAGTTGCGTACAACGGTAAAAGCTTCTGCTGCCTGGGGCTGGATAGGAATAGGTATTATTGTAATTGTAATAGCTGGGCTTTTTGGTTTGTTCCGCCGTTTCGGGAGACGATGATATGGAGACAACACCTATAATTGTGACCTGTGAATTGACGAAAAGATATAACGGCCGCACAGCAGTTGATAATCTGACATTATCAATTAATGAAGGTGAAATTTTTGGTTTTCTGGGGCCAAATGGCGCAGGAAAAACCACTACGCTTCTTATGTTGCTCGGGTTGACGGAACCTACCAGCGGCTCTGCTGAAGTTATGGGACTGAACCCGGCCAGAGACGCTGTTAAAATAAAATCAAAAGTTGCCTACCTTCAGGAAAACATGGGGTTTTATTCGGACTTGAATGCAAGGCAGATGCTTAATTTTATAGCCGAATTAAATGATATTAAAGGAAAGCAGGCGGATGAACGCATAAATAAAGCTTTGGAAACAGTAGGGCTTGATTCTGAGGCATCAAAAAAAATTTCAGCATACTCCAGAGGCATGCGGCAACGCCTTGGCATTGCTGAGCTGCTGATAAAGGACTCCAAAATCGCTTTTCTTGATGAGCCCACACTGGGCCTTGATCCTGATGGCGCAAATCGCCTGATAGAATTGATTCAAACATTGTGCAGCGAAAGAAAAATTACAGTATTGCTGTCCAGCCACATGCTGGATCAGGTACAGAAAATCTGTAACAGGGTCGGCATAATGATAAAGGGAAAAATGGTTGCCCATGGACCAATGGCGCAGTTAGCAAAAGAAAAATTGGGTGTGGATAACCAAACCTATTCGCTGGAAGAAATTTACATGAGATATTTTAAGGAGTCATAAAAATGCAGCACCTTAAAACTATAATAAAAAAAGAATTGTCCGATCATTTCAGCAGCTACCGCTTCACCATCATATTTGCTTTGATTGCAATGGTGAGCCTTATTGTTGCCTATATGATAGGCATTAATGTCAGAAAGGAATTAGAAGGTGTTGCAAAACCTCAATTTATTTTTCTGATGCTGTTTACATCTTCCGGAAATCTTTTTTCTTTAGTGCAGTTTGTTGCTTTTTTCGGCCCCTTGATCGGGTTGCTTTTAGGTTTTGACACCATCAACCGGGAAAGAAATGAAGGCACGCTGAGCAAGCTTCTATCACAGCCGATTTACAGGGATACTGTTATCAATGCCAAATTTCTTGCCGGAGTATCGGTGATTTCAATTATAATGATTTCGATTATACTTGTTATTATTGGGCTTGGGCTGCTGGTCCTGGGAATAGTGCCCGGCATTGAAGAGATATGGAGAATTTTTATCTACCTTGTAATCAGTATTATATATATTTCTTTCTGGCTGGGGATTTCCATTTTATTTTCGATATTATTTCGAAGCACTGCGACGTCGGCGCTGGCAGCGTTGGCAGTATGGATATTCTTTTCTTTTTTTGTTGCCATAGGAGCGAGCGCCGTTGCTGATGCTTTAGTGCCGGATATAAAGCAGGATATAAAGGTTGCAGGCTCGGAAGCCGATTACTTGCGATCTAGGATTATTAATCAATTTTCTCTGATATCCCCGATGCATCTTTATACACGCGCAACCGCAACAATAATAGATCCTACACGAAAAACCACTCAAACATTTATTGAGATAGGCCGTATGGAAAGTATTTCTATTGCAAGATTTTCGGGCACTTTGCCTCTGACCCAGAGTATATTAATAGTTGCGCCTTATATCGTTTCCCTGATAGCTCTGACGATTATATGTTTTGCGCTTTCCTATACAATCTTTATGAGGCAGGAAATAAGGTCGTTCTGACGGCTTCGTAAAACCTCCCTATGCTGCGTTTCGCTTCATCTTTCGTCATTGCAGCGTACGTTAAGTACGCTTCATTCCTCAAGATTTGCGCGCCTTGCATATGAAGCTTTGACGAAGCCGTCCACAAATTGTCATACCGGCGAAAGCTGGTATCCAGTAAACTGAAGCTCCCCGCTGCAAGCAGCGGGAAATGCGCCCGCTGTTGCGGTTCAATATGTTGTATGTAAATGCCTTCGTCAGAAGGTATGACGGTTTAGGGGCTTTTACAAATACATCTAAGAATTCCAAATGAGATTGACTTGTTGCCTATCCGATATATCTTGCTGTTGTTGATGCTTTTGATGTATAAGAAAAAACATTTGGATAGAACTTTAAAGGAGCGGTTAAATTTTGAATAAACACTCTCTGAAAAATATAAAGATCGGCCTTGTTGTTAAAAAGGATCTCAAAGCTGAAGAGAAGGGAAATGAGCTTGAAAAATGGCTGATTGCAAAAAAGGTTGAAGTAATCAGGAAAGAATATCTGCCTCCAAACCGCATATTATCCGATAAGATCAAGAAAAAAGCGCCTCCCGGCCTTTTTTGCGTTTTGGTTCTGGGGGGTGATGGAACTTTTTTAAGCGCTGTCCGCTGGATAGGAGATCAGAGCATACCTGTTCTTGGTGTGAAATTTGGGGATGTCGGGTTTCTTGCTGAAATATCCGAAGACCGCCTTTTTGATGCTGTAGAAGCCGTTTTAGAGAACAGGTTTTCAACAAGCTCAAGGATGCGCCTTTTTGTAAAAGTTTTTCGAAACGGCAAGGAATTTGCCTGCGAATCGGTATTAAATGATATTGTTATCAATAAAGGGGCGCTTGCCAGACTTGCGCATATCCAAACATATATAAACGATCATTATCTGACTACATACAGAGCTGACGGACTTATTGTTGCAACTACCACAGGATCAACGGCATATTCCCTTGCGGCAGGAGGGCCCGTTGTTCATCCTTCGGTGCCTGCTATAATAATGACGCCGATATGTCCTTTTACATTGACTAACCGACCGCTTATTATTCCTGATTCATCAATTATTACAATCAAACTGGAAAAGCCTCTATCCGATATCATGCTCACATTTGACGGCCAGCAGGGTATGAAGATAAACCCCAAAGATATTCTGATTATTCAAAAAGGCCAAAAACCGATCAATATGATAACTGTTCCCGGTCAGGATTATTTTGATGTTTTAAAAACGAAGTTAAGGTGGAGCGGCGGCAGGGTTTAAACTCTGTTTAAATATTCCTTATAGCAATCATTTTCTATTTGAAGCAGATTCATAAATGGTTCATTGAAATCCTTAATTCCGCTTGTAAAAACCCCATGACCGTAAACAATTACTCCCGGTTTATCTATTATTGCTTCCGGCACGGTATTGCAAAGCCCGCATAATCCTGAACCTACTTCACCCGAAACAACCGGGATTTCCCGTATATGCCTTTTCTGCGGACATTTTATATGACACAAATCTTTTTTCAGGCAATTTACTATATCACAATCCATGGAAAGAATCACTGAAAATCTCGGATGCCCATGCAGGATTGCCTTGTGTCCGGTTTTATTTATTATCTCAAGATGAGCCGGAAGCTCGCTTGATGCTGTTATGCCGGAGCAGGACGAACCATCCAGAGGGCATAAATCTATGCATCCGAGAAGCTCGTCAAGCGAGCTTCCCGTCTGGCTTATAAGCAAAGTATTATTGCGGCAATAGGATATATTTCCGAAAAAAGAATCAACAAGCTTAAGATCAACCATAAGTTTTCCGGTTTCTTTCATGGCGCCAATTGCATCCGCATTTGAAGTAAACGGGCCTTCCATAAGGCGGTGGTTATAAGAAAGAGGCGGATTTACAAAGTTCAATACTTTTTCGAATTCTTTTTTGAAACTTTTATCCGGTTTGTTAGATTTTACTGCATAAAGATAATCTGAAAAAAATTTTACAAAACATGAAAAGCATACCGAGGAATAAGCAATAAATGCCTGCTCAATGCCTACGGTTCCTGTAGCAATGATGCCGTGATTTGGAATTATAACGCATTTTCTTTTTTTAAGTCCTGATATTACGGCATCTGTATTGAATTCAAAAGATACGGGAAGATCGTGAAAGAAAGTTCTTGTTTCGCAATCAACCGGCTTGATTATGCCCTCTGAATTTTTTGCCAGGTAATTGATAATGGAAAAATACGGCTCTTTGGGCTTTGAAAATATGAGTGAGTTTATGTTTAATCTTTCAAATGTTTTTTCAAAAATCTTAATTGTGTCGCCTTTTTTATTCCATTTGATTTTTGCATCCAGAATTCCAAGAAGAGGATCTCCGTTATCCGCAAGCCCGCTTTTCACAAGTTTCTTTTCGTATTTTGAAAGCAGATTCTGCATTTATTTATACCTTTGTTATACCAAGTTGCATTCAAAGAGATAGCAAGGCGGCAAGGAGGTTTTCCCGCAGGCGTATATGAAATACGCCGAGGACAGAACCCGACGAAGCCAACGCAGCTAGAATTTGAATGCGACTTGGTATTAAAGCCCAAGTCTTTTTGCAGTTTCAGGAACAGGCATACCTGATTTATCAAGGCCCCTTGCCTTATAGTAATTTGTTCTTGCCTTTAAAAAACTTTTACGGTTAATAGGCCTGATTTTTATGTCGGATCCTTTATAACCATAAGAATTAAAAAAGCGCGAAGGAAGGTCGTCATCTTTTGCTGAAAAACCGTTTTCAGCGTTCATTATGCGTTCGTTGTAGTAAATGCGTTCCCCTGATTTTATAAGTTCATCGGCAGATAAGCTGATACCGGTTACCGCATGGAAAACCCGTGCATATTCTTCCATAGAAGCTGCGAAAAAAATAAACCTGCACACTGCAAGGGAATCAACCGCTGCGTTCAAATCCTCGCTGTTTTTTACTATCCTTGCCTTTCCTTCAAAGGTAAAGCGATTTATTGCAACAGGCTTTCTTAAAATCTCATAACCAATCGTGGCTGCGTTTAAATTGCATCCTCCTCTTGTCGAAACAGCATAAGATAAAGCCATGCCGTACGCTCCGCGCGGATCATAGGACGAAAGTTCCTGGCCTTTGACAACAATTGCAGTATCAGGATGTCCCTTCATCTTTGCATATCTTGCAGCGCCCAGACCGAGAAATTCACCTTCTCCCTTTTTGTAGGTTATTGCATTAAGCAGATCCAATATTTCAGAAGATGATAGTTTTTTTTCATTAATTTCAGAAAAGCATGCAAGAGTTGATGCCGCCGATATTGCATCCATTCCGGTTTCGTTACAGAACCTGTTTGCGGAAATTACCGTTTCAATATCGGTATTTCCGATTAATGCTGAAAAATGAGAAAGAGTTTCAAACTCCGGCATGCTTATTCCTGTTCTTATCACTTTTTTGCACATGATGTTACATTGCGGACAGCCGTCATCCTTCGGGTTGTATAATTTTCTTAACGAAGGCGCATTAATTAAATGCGCATGTTTAAAATAGGTGCGCCTGAAATTATCTGTCGGCATCATGCGCCTGTCATTTATAAGATCAAAAAGGGCGGCTGTACCGAATTTTGAGATTCCAAAACTTCCGGAAAGCACAGGAGATGCATAAATCAATCTTAAAATATCTTCTTTTGATTTTTCCAAATCGTTGGGATCAGAAACTTTTGTTTTCTTTGTGCCTTTAACCGTGATGTATTTCAGGTTTTTTGCTGCAAGAACAAGGCCGAGACCGTTTCTGCATCCTGCGATGTTAATGTCAAAAATTATATTTGAAAATAAAACGCCGTTTTCGGAGGCAGGCCCTATTACAGCAGTTGAACCTTTGTCTTTTAATATAGATCCGGTTTCGCCTGTTGGCATGCCTGCCATGTGCGGAACTTTTATTATCTCTATTTTGCTGTTGTGAATCTCTATGCCGCAAAGAATATCTGATTTACCGGTAATAATGATTCCGTCAAAACCTGCTCTTTTAAGCTGAGTTCCGAAATTTCCTCCGACGGATGAATCACCTATGGTTCCGGTAAGAGGTGAGCGGGACATAACATTTGTAAACCCTGAAAAGGGAGACGAAGTGTTTGCAAGAGGGCCTGTAAATAAAAGAACAGGCATGCCGGGATCATCCCAGTTAAGAGTAATATGCTCTTTAAGAAAATATCCGGAAAGACCTCTTCCTCCGATAAATTTTATCAGAATATCAGGATCAGGAGTAAAAGTTCTAAATCGTTTTTCAGACAAGTTTATTTCCAGTATTTTGCCGCACCATCCGAACATATAATTTATACCTTATCTGCTAATTCCCTCTCCACTTGGGGGAGAGGGTTAGGGTGAGGGGTATGCAAGTTTATTATCGACGTTTATTATTAGAGGTTAGCTTCATAAAAACTTCATGCATCTTCAGATGTTTTATTTGCAAGCAGAGTATCCAACGGGCTTACCGGCGCTTTCGACATATTTCGCAGGACATGGGTATAGATCATCGTTGTCTCAACGTTTTTATGGCCCAAAAGTTCCTGAACTTCTCTGATATTTACGCCATCCATCAGCAAATGCGTTGCAAAACTATGGCGCAAGGTATGGACGGAGGCGTGTTTTGCAATACCGGCCTTTCTGACAGCAGAAGCAACCATCTTCTGAATGGAGCTGGGACTGATATGATGACGGCGGACCTTGCCGGAACGGGGATCAACGGAAAGAGCCGCAGAGGGAAAGACATATTGCCAGCGCCATTCTTTAGCTGCATTTTGATATTTTCTATCAAGAGCATCCGGCAGATAGACTTCGCCAAAACCTTTGGTTAAATCCTGCTCATGAATTTTTTTAATTGTGGCCAGATGCTCTTTCAGCTTATTTTTAACTGCATCAGGAAGAACCGTTATTCTGTCTTTATCGCCTTTGGATGCCCGAATGATAATGGAATTTGTGCCGAAATCAATATCCTGAACCCTCAGCCTGGCTAATTCCATCAGCCTCATTCCCGTACCGTAGAGAAGATGCACAACAAGAAGCTCCCTGTCGTTTAATTGCTCAAGCAGGTTACGAACTTCATCTGGTGTCAAAACCGCGGGAACCTTGGGTCCTCTTTTTGCACGCACTGCTTTACTCAGATCAACGGGTTTGATGTTGAGGACTTCACGGAATAAAAATAACAGCGCATTAAACGCTTGATTTTGTGTTGAAGATGATACTTGTTTCTTGATAGCCAGATGAGAGAGAAAATCTCTTATATCCTTTTCATCAGCACCCTGAGTCGCCCAGTCTTTTTTCTTTATACCGGTAAGGTAGTTATGAAAGCGTTTAAACCAGTCTATGTAAGTTCTTTCAGTGCTGTAAGCATAATGCTTAATGCGCAATACTTCGCGAATTTTCTTACGTATTTCCTGATCATCCGGAAATTTACTTTCAGACTCAATGTTGTTTGGTGAAAGCTTTACAGTATCTCCTGATGCGGGCAGGAAATTATTAATATAAAGTTTAACGGAATTATCTGCCTGGGTGATTTGCCAATCTTCAAGCTTTCTGTCTTTTTTCAAAGCATCAATAAATAATTGAACTCTTAAATCCAATACTTTATCCTGCTGTTTATTGGAAAATCTTATAAACTTGTTAACCCAATAGGCATAAAACGGGACTTGGTTTTCAGGAACCAGTTTATTGTCCAATATATATTTTTGAAAATCAGGCAAAACATTATTCATAATTGCACTCTAACGACCTCGTTTTCGAAAAAACATGATTATGCGTATTACATATAATATGATAATAAACATATTTTACATAATCCTTCAATAATAATTATTTGATTTTTTGTAAATATTATTTTATAAAAAGAAGCATTCAACAAACAGATTAGTTTCAAACCGGTAAATTAAAGATTACGTACATTAATTGTTGAACTGAACCGCTCCGCGGAAAGCCTGTTCAATCTGATTTTTCATAATAATC
>DYJH01000066.1:0-10153 GCA_020723255.1 Desulfonema limicola
AATACGTAACTGAATTTATGAACCTCTGTACTTTGGGGAGAGGGTTTTTCTAACGAACATATTTCATTGGAAATGATATACACAATTCATTTATGATTAAAAAGCTAACATGGTACCTTGATGTTTTCCTGTTTGATAGAAGAAGCTATAACCTTGTTGCCTCTTTCAGCTTACTGACTTTTTTGCCTAGTATTGCGGCAAGATTCGGGTTATTCAGATTTTCTTCAATTATACGCTCAAAGGCGCTTCCTATTACTATTCCGTCTGCGTCTCGCGCTATTTTTCTTGCATCTTCCGGCTCGCTTATCCCGAATCCTACGCATATGGGAAGATTCGTTACAGAGCCAAGGAGTCTGGAATTAGCTGCAACTTCTTGTGCATCAAGCCCGGCGCTGCCCGTAACTCCTGTTTTTGAAACAAGATATAAAAATCCGGAAGACGCTTTCGCAATTTTTTTCATTCTTTCAAGCGGAGTTGTAGGCGCTACAAGACGAATTAGGGCAAGCTCATTCCCCGGCCATTTTGAAGTCATTTCGTCCGATTCTTCAGGCGGAAGATCCACTACAAGAACTCCGTCGGCGCCTGCAGAAAGAGAGTCGTTATAAAACGCTTCTGCGCCATATGAATGAATAGGATTATAGTAACTGAAAAGTATTATTGGAATATCTGAAAAAGCCCTGATTTTGCGTGTCATTTCCAAAACTAATTTTATTGTTATTCCTTTTTTGAGCGCCCGCGCAGATGATCTTTGGATCACCGGCCCGTCTGCCGTAGGGTCGGAAAAAGCTATTCCAAGTTCTAAAACATCAAGGCCGGCATTGCACATCGATTCGATTATTTTAAGCGAAGTATTAAGGTCGGGGTCTCCGGCTGATAGAAATCCGACAAGGGCTTTTTCTTTTTTTTGTTTCAACTCTTCAAATGTTTTATCAATTCTCTTTGTTTTCATCTCTTCTTAATTCTCCTCTTGCAAACATCACATGGACGGGTTATGAACCAGCCCCTACATTCGTTTTATTTAAATATCGTTGAAACAATCCCGAGGTCCTTGTCGCCTCTTCCCGAAAGATTAACAATTATAATTTCTTCTTTTTTCATCCGGGGAGCCTGCTCCATTGCAAAAGCCAATGCATGGGAACTTTCAAGAGCAGGTATTATTCCCTCAAACATGCAAAGCGTTTTAAACGCATTAAGAGCCTGATCGTCATCAATAGAGACATAAGTTGCTCTTTTTACATCTTTAAATAAAGCATGTTCAGGGCCGACCCCCGGATAATCAAGTCCGGCGGATATTGAATGAGCCTCACGTATCTGCCCGTTTTCATCCTGAAGAACATATGATTTTGAACCGTGCAGCACGCCTACTGAACCTGCACCCAAAGTTGCCGCATGCTTGCCGGTGGAAATGCCTTTGCCGGCAGCTTCAACGCCTGTCATTTCAACCGGATCATCTATAAACGGGAAGAAAAGACCCATTGCATTGCTTCCTCCTCCAACGCAGGCAATCAAGAGATCCGGAAGTCGGCCTGTAAGATCTATAATTTGTTTTCTTGCTTCTATTCCTATTATTTTCTGAAAATCACGCACCATCATGGGATAAGGATGAGGTCCCGCAACGGAACCTATTATATAAAAGGTGTCAACAACTGCTCCCACCCAGTAGCGCATAGCTTCATTCATGGCATCTTTAAGTGTTCCTGTTCCGGATTCCACAGGCACAACCGTTGCGCCAAGAAGCTCCATGCGCAAAACATTCGGCGCCTGCCTTTTTATATCTTCGGTTCCCATGAAAATTTTGCATTCCATTCCAAAAAGAGCTGCTGCTGTGGCGGTTGCAACCCCGTGCTGCCCCGCTCCCGTTTCGGCAATTACTTTCTTTTTGCCCATCCATTTTGCAAGAAGCGCCTGGCCGAGCGTATTGTTGATCTTATGGGCTCCGGTATGCGCAAGGTCTTCGCGTTTTAAGTATATTGAAGCGCCGTTTAAATGCTCGCTTAATCTTTTTGCGTAAAAAAGAGGCGTGGGGCGACCTGTATAAAGTTCCAGAAGATCATCCAGCTCTTTTTTAAATTTTTCTTCAGGCGTAATTTTGTTATATGCTTCTTCAAGCTCAAGAAGAGCAGGCATAAGAGTTTCTCCGACATAGCGCCCTCCATAGATTCCAAAGTGTCCGTTTAGATCCGGACAGGCTATGGTTTTTAAGGGCTCAAAACCTTGTGCAAGAGATTCTTTGTTTATTAAAGAGTTCATTAAAAAATTCTCCTTGTTGTTTTTGTAAGCGCACATCCTGATACAATGCTTATAAAAGATTCTACTTTGCCAATATCCTTTATTCCGTACGAAGATTCCACGCCGGAACTTATATCAACCGCATCAGGGCTGCAAATAGATATGGCTGTTGAAATATTATCCGGCGCAAGACCGCCTGCCAGAATAAGAGGATAATTTTCCCCTACTGTTTTCGCCTTCTCCCAGTCCCAGGATAGAGCATTTCCACCAGGAAGAGCGCCTTTGCCGTACTCCACTATAAAGGCCGAAGCCTCGTAATTTTTTGCTTCTTCAATTGAAGGGCTTTTTTCAAGAAAAAGAGCTTTTATAACAATCAGATTTTCTTTGCAAAGTTCAGCCGCAAGCTGGGGCGTTTCGCTGCCGTGAAGCTGAACCGCGGAAAGCCCACATTTTTCAACAGTCTGCATGATCGAAGAAAAACTTTCATCAACAAAAACCCCGACAGTTTTAATTTCTTTGGGTAAAGCCTGTGATATTTCAAGCACTTTATTCTGATCAACATATCTTGGACTTTTCGGATAAAAAACGAATCCGAGAGCATTTACTCCAAGTTCAGCACAAGACAGCGCATCACTTACTCTGGTTATGCCGCATATTTTAATCTGGGGCGTTTGATTGTCTGTGTTGTCTTTTTGTTTAATCATTTTACTGCTACTCGTTTTTTGCCGGAGTCATAAGAGATTTTAAAAAATTTGCAGGATCATCAGCTTTTACAAGACTTTCTCCAATAAGAAAATTAAATACCCCGAAAGAAAGATTTTTTTCAATGTCTTTTCTGTTTGTAATCCCACTTGCTGCAACCGCTATCTGATCTTCGTTAAGAAGAGAAGAAAGACGCATGGCAGTTTCTATGTCGGTGTCAAAAGAGCTTAAATTTCTGTTGTTTATTCCGATAAGCCTTGCCCCTGCATCCGATGCTGTTTCAAGATCTTGTTCGGAATTGACTTCAACAAGCGCATCCAGTTTAAGCTCATCGCAAAGTGCAATATAATCTTTTAACTGTTTTAAAGAAAGAATTCTTACGATAAGAAGCGCTGCATCCGCCCCCATTGCTGCTGTTTCATAAACCTGATAAGATGATATTATAAAATCTTTTCTTAAAACCGGAAGAGTTGAAGCCTTTCTTGCAATGATTAAATCATCAAGATTTGCCTTAAAAAAAGTACTGTCGGTTAAAACAGATAATGCTGCCGCACCTCCTTTTTCATAATATGCGGCATATTTTGCAGGATTAAGATTGGGGCATAACAAGCCTTTTGATGGAGAGGCCCTTTTGATTTCGGCAATTATGTTTACTCCAAACGGCCCGGGCTTCATAAATCTTTGCATAAAAGGGCGTCTTTTTGTATTTAATGCCTGATCGCGCAGGCTGCTTTCAGAAATAATTTTTTTGCCGGCTTCGACCTCATTTTTTTTATGCTCAACTATCTTTGCTAAAAAATCCATTATCCATTTTCCTGAGTAAAGCGAATAAGAGCTTCGAGTTTTGATTTGGCCGCTTTGGAATCGATAGATATTTCGGCAAGACGGATTCCTTCTTTCAAATCGGAAGCCTTTCCTGCAGCAACCAAAGCTGCTGAAGCATTTATAAGAATGATATCTCTTTTAGGCCCTTTTTCTCCATTTAATAAGTTTTTTGTAATTTCGGCATTATCGGAAGGCGTACCACCCATCAGATCACCGGCATCAGCCGTTTTGCTGAAGAACTCTTCAGGATTAATATCATAGGTGCGAATCAGGCCGTCATTCAACTCGGAAATTCTTGTGGGGGCGCAAATGGAAATCTCATCAAGACCGTCGTGCCCGTGCACCACAAAGGCTCTTTTTACTCCAAGAATCCGAAGCGCGCTAGCAAACATTTCAGTAAGTTTTGGAGCATAAACACCCAGAATCTGGTAATTTGCAGACGCCGGATTGGTAAGAGGGCCAAGCATATTGAATATGCTCCTTAATCCGATCTCTTTTCTTGCTTTTGCAGCATATTTCATGGCTTCATGATAAAGAGGCGCAAAAAGAAAGCCTACCCCGATTTCCTGTATGGCTTCTTCCACTATTTCCGGTGCAGTATCCAGTTTTACGCCAAGAGCCTCAAGAAGATCGGCGCTTCCGCACCGGCTTGAAACAGAGCGGTTTCCGTGTTTTGCCACAGTTACACCGCAGCCTGCCACAACAAAAGCGCTTGTCGTCGATATATTAAAAGTACTGGCGCCGTCTCCTCCGGTGCCGCAGGTATCGACAACGGTTTTTGCAGATGTCTGAATACGCCGCGCTTTTTTGCGCATTGCGGAAGCAGCGCCTGCAAGCTCTTCAAATGTCTCGCCTTTTGTGGCAAGAGCGGCCATGAAAGCGCCTATCTGAGCATCGGTTATGTTTCCTGAAAAAATTTCACTCATCATCTGTGACATCTCAGCCTCACCGAGATCTTTTCTTTCTATTATCTTTTTCAAACTTTCTCTGAACATACCTGTCCCTTATATTCAATGCTGTATATCTTTTCAAACTGTTTGAGCCGTTCAAACCGTTCGAACGGTTTTAAACGGCTCATTCAACGCTGTTTAAAAAATTGCGCAGTAAACGTTTTCCAACAGTAGTCATTATGGATTCGGGATGAAACTGAACTCCCTCGGTCTGATGGCTTTTATGCCTTATTCCCATAATCTCTCCTTCTTCCGATTCGGCGGTTATTTCAAAGCATGCCGGAAGACTCTCTTTTGATACAGCCAAAGAATGGTAGCGCATAGCTTTAAATGGGTTAGCAATTCCCTTGTATATTGTTTTTCCGTCGGATGTAACAGATGAAACTTTGCCGTGCATGAGCTTTTTTGCCGAAACAATCTCACCGCCAAATACTGCTGCTATAGCCTGATGCCCAAGGCATACTCCAAGAATGGGAATTTTACCCGAAAATTGCTTAATCACTGAGATAGAAACACCTGCCGATTCGGGCCTTCCCGGGCCGGGAGAGATAACCACACCGGATGGGTTTAATGCAATGATTTCATCTAATGATGCCGCATTATTTCTTATAACCTTCACATCGGCTCCAAGCTGTCTTAAGTACTGAACAAGATTATATGTGAATGAATCAAAATTATCTATCATTAAAATCATTTCCGATCCTCCGGCATCTATCGGTTTTTTTGCATGAGCTGCAGCGCGTTTTGTATAGCCATAGCCTTATTTTCAGTCTCCTTAAGCTCACTTTCAGGAATTGAATCGGCCACTATTCCGGCTCCGGCTCTTACTACAAGCTTGCCTTTTTCAACGCAGGCAGTTCTTATTGTAATAGCCAAATCCATGTTTCCGCTAAAAGATACATATCCAACAGCTCCGCCGTAAGGTCCCCTGGGTTCATTTTCAAGCTCCGATATGATTTCCATGGCTCTTACCTTTGGAGCACCCGATAAAGTACCTGCAGGAAAAGTTGCGGCAAGAAGATCCCACGCATCATAGACTTTTTCAAGATCGCAGTTTATGCTGGAAACAAGATGCATTACATGGGAATATCTCTCGATTACCATAAGATCAGTTACCTGTACGGTGCCTGTTTCTGCCACACGGCCCAGATCGTTTCGCCCAAGGTCAACAAGCATGAGATGCTCAGCCCGCTCCTTTTCATCGGAAAGAAGTTCATCGGCAAGCGCACGATCTTCCTGTTCGCTGTTTCCCCTTTTACGAGTTCCTGCAATAGGGCGAAGTGTCGCCACCCTGTTTTCAAGCCTGACCATTGTTTCAGGAGATGAGCCTACAAGCGCGACTTCTCCAAGGTGCATAAAGAAAAGATAGGGTGATGGGTTAATATATCTTTGCACCCGGTACAATGTCCACAAGTCAGGAGCATCATCACATATAAAGGGCTGGGATATAACCGCCTGAATTATATCTCCGGCTCTTATGTATTCTTTTGTTTTTCGCACATGCCCAAGAAATATTTCCGGTTTTTGCTTTGCGTATAAAGCGAAATTTCCTTTAATCGAATCTCCATTATTAAAAGAAATCTGCTTTTTGATTTTTTCTGCCATCAACTCTATACGCTCTTTTGCTTTTTCATAAGATATGTCAGGATTTTTATCATCATCTGTAAAACTGATGCTTATACCAAGAAGCGTGTTTCGGATATTATCAAAAATAATTACCTCGTCCGGAATTATAAAATGGGAAAGAGGCTTTTCTTCCTCAAATATGCAGGGTACAGGCTCAAAAAACGAAACCATCTCATATGAAAGATAGCCGACCATTCCTCCCCAGAAACGGGGAAGCCCTGGCAATGCCGCAGGCCGGTAATCTTTCATGAGATCTCTTAAAATATCAAGTGGTTTATTGTTATGAGGGATATTTTTAACCGATCCGTTCTCTTTTACTTCAACATGATCTTTATATACGCAAATATGTGTACGCGCCGAAGTTCCGAGAAAACTGTATCTTCCCCATCTTTCCCCGCCCTCAACGCTTTCAAGCAAAAAGACCGACCCTTTGCCGTTGTAAAATTTATGCAGCAAAGAAACCGGGGTTTCGGTATCGGCAAGTATTTCCACGCAAAGCGGTATAACGTTGCTCTTTTCAGAAAGAGCACAAAATTCTTTTTTGTCCGGAAATTGATTTAATAACATTGGTATTCCTTATATATCATAATTTATGGACTTTTTCATATCTATATCGAAGGCACCCCATTTATATATTATATGCTATAGACTTTCAAATAAAGTCTATAAAAAAGGGCCGCAAAATTTTATTTACGACCCTTTAAAATAAAAAAGGATCGCAAAACCATTTGTGCTGTCCGCGATCCTTTGTTTTATTTTTTTATATCAGGTAATTAGACCAATAGAGTTTCGCAGGCAAATTTCTTTTCATAGGCCCGCCAACACCAATTTTTATCTTCTGTAAATTCCCCAATTATACTATTAAATTTTTTTTTCATGAGTTATTCTTCAGATAATCTTTTCGAACGGTTAACTCTGTTTTGAGTTATTGTCAAGAAAATTCAATAAATCTCTCTGTGCTCCAAAATCTGCTGATCAAAAACCACATTCACCGAGAATTGTGTCAGCCTGAATTCTGTAGGCCATCGCGCTCCTGATTATTCTAAGTTTTCTGCATCAGCAATATCCTGTGGCCGACCGGTAGCCCTTTTGTTTTTCCTCAAGTTTTCAATATCAATAAAATCAATATGAAGGCCTTGAATTTCAACTTCAACTCTTGCCTTATAACAATCTTCAAATTTCAAATCTTTTAATGTCGTCAAGATATCAATACGGTTGGGAGGATAACCTAATTGAACTATCTGATCGCTCTCAAGAAAGTCGTCGGGTTTCAGGCCTAATGATTCAAAACCAAATTTATTGAGTGCATCTATGATGTTATTAGCATTATCTAAAGACAATTCAATCCATATATCAAGATCCTTTGTATAACGCGGATGCCCGTGGAATGCGACTGCATATCCACCAACTACTAAGTATCTGACATTATTTTCGTTTAATAATTCTATAAATTCTTTGAAATCCTTGCTCAGCATTATATCTCCATGAATTGTATTCTTTCCGGATTTGTTCTAATGCATCCAAGCGATCTTCGTATGGTCTTGATTGCCAAAATAAAAAATCTTTAGGCTGTTCATTAATATTATATTTTTTAATGACCTTATTTATACTCATGAGAACCTCTTGCTCTTATGTGTGCTAATCCTGTTACTTATTAATATCAGTAACATAAACATTAGCCGAGGGCAAGAGCGAATTTGCCCCTTTTTTATTTTTATTTCTCCGTGACCGCTGTAATACAAAAGATATAAAGCCCAATTTGGATAGGGCGTCCACAAGCACCACCTATCCATAATTCTTAATTCTGACAATGAGAGCATTTACCTGCTCGATTAATCGCATATAACCCTTTTTGTCGTTGCCAAACAGCAACCGCTTCCACAAAGTTTTGCCGTATGCTGTGCCAAAAAAAGCATGGTGTTTGTCTTTTGCTATTATCAATACCCACTATCAAATGGTGCCTGGAACTACGTATTATCGAACGAAATTGACAAAAATAATTATACCTGCTAACGTCATCAATCATTTAAATAGCCTCCTTTTATCAAATGGTGTTTTGTGGAAAATTCGCCACTATGTTATCAGGAGGCTATTTTTTTATCTACACGATAATAAATTATTTTTATACTATGTGTGGAAGTGTTTTCTTCTCTTCTTTTAATATATAACGCTGTTAGCTTTTTCAGTTCATATAGCGCTTCTTTCCAATCTAACATTTTGATTTAAAAGCTAAACCTTAGAACTTTACAGCGTTATCCTTCCACGAACACGATGGATACTTCACCTTGCAAAGAGGCGCTTGAAGAAGCGATAATAAGGTTTAGGAAACCTGATGTTTTCAATACCGATCCGGGCTTCAAATGCAATTACTCAAGCGCCTGTATATTTTGCTGTAAAATGCAAAAAAAATTATAATTACTTCGATGTATTTACCTCTCTTCTGAGCAAATATCTTGATTTAACACCGCTTCCTTCGACAAAAGTAAGAGATTTGTTATCATAGTTAATAACGTCCCAACCATTTGAGCTTAATATATTTAACACATAAATTTCAGTAACTTTTGATGCGTTAATTTTTTTGTTAGTGTATTTTTCAAGAAAATCCTTAAAGGCCTGGTTTTTTGCGTCTTTTTGAGAAATTACGCTTTCTTTGCTGAAGGATGTAATCGCTTTATCAGAGCCATCATTTAAATAAACGGTTGTAGATATTTCCGCCATTCCGCCGCTTTCGTCGTAATATCTGTTGATTACAACAAATTCTGCATATTTGTAATATTTATTCTGAGCAGTTTCTCCTGCATATGAAAGGCAGGAACTCAATATAATTACGATATAAAAAATATAATTTATTTTATTTTTCAAACCAGGCATCTCTCTCCTCCGCATGTTTATCTATCTAATAGTGTAAGTCTTTAATTTCTATCTATTCTATCCAATTATAAGGCGCTGGGGGTCACATTTTTCCCTCAATATTTTTAGCTCAAATTCTGTCGGCGGATTTACTTCTGTTGCCCGCGATATATCAATATTAAAACCAATATTGTTTAGAATTTCTTCCGGACTTGCCCCGGGAAAATAGCCGGTAAGATACATTTCTTTGCTTATCTCATCAAAACCCATAGTTGCCATATTGGTGATAACACAAAAAGGTCCGCCATCCGGAAGTCCTGCTTTTTTACGGCCATCCGGTCCATCCATCCATCCGGGGCTTGTTATATAATCCAATTTAGGAACAAATTTTCTTTTTTCAAGCTGCATAAAGGTAATAATTTTTCCGACAAAAGAGGCTACGTCACAGGCGCCGCCACTTCCTGAAAACCGTATATCCGGCTTAAAATAATCTCCTATTGCCGTTGAATTCAAATTTCCGTATTTATCAATCTGCGCTGCGCCTATAATACCAACAACATTAGTTCCTGTTATCCGGTTTTGCATTGTGGCAAAGGCATCAGCCAGACTCCCGTTAACGGATGTGCCATACATTACCCGTGAATCTCCCACAGCGAGAGGCACTTCTTCAAGTATGGAATCGATTGCCCCTGTCTCAAAAAATATCACACTTTCAGGCGCAGAAATATTTTTAGCAGCCATAGCAGCAAGCAAGGAAATTCCTGTTCCGCAAAAAACAATATCTCCGTTTTTTATTTCGCGCGCAGCGGCAATAGCCATCAGCTCTTTTGCATTATAAGAAGATATCCTCATCTCCTGTGTTACCTCCTGTCCATGCCTACGGCATAACCTTTTTCCGGATCAGCTTTTATTCTATTTATACGGTCGTCTCCAATTTTGGCAAGCAGTTCCTTGTGATCTTTTATCATATA
>DYJH01000066.1:10163-19283 GCA_020723255.1 Desulfonema limicola
GCATAACCTTTTTGCTGATCCGCTCTTATTTTATCAATTTGATCCTTTCCTATTTTATCGATAAGCGCCTGTTGACTTATTATGTCATAAATATACTCTTTAAGATATGTTCTGTACAGTATATCATCTTCGGCGTACTTTCGGTATCCATTCAAATAATCCGGATCATAATCATAATACCGGTAGCAAGCTGTAGGATATGCTCCGTATGGAATATGTACGACAGCATCAACACAAAAAGAAGGAATCTGATTATGATCAGATGCGGATTTAAGGAAATCCGGTTCCACAATTTCTTCACAGGTTATGATCACATGTTTTGAAGATTTTGCCTGCTCAACATCTGAAAAAGTCAGGCCTTCCATCCTCACATTGCCCTCCCTGTCTGCTTTTTGAACATGAAGTATTGTAACATCACAATTAATAGCAGGCACCAGAACAAGTTTGCAAGCATCCCCCCATGAACCAAAAGGGTTGTCTATAACAATAACTTTTTTTTGCGGAAGTCTGGCATCATCTGCCCGCATCTTTGCAGAAAAACCCCATTTATCAATAATATCGGTTCCCAGTGAAGATCGGGTAGGTAAAAATGGGACACCAATAGCGCCGGCAAGAAACCGCAGTGTCATCTGATAATTGGAATAATCTTCCACGGCAATGGCTCCGGATTGAACTGCTTTTTTAAACCTTATACATGTTGGAGCAAAACGTCCGCTTCCTGCATAGGCTATATCAATCCTGGATATACATCCTGCGCCGATAAGCTCATCAACTCCCTGTCCGTTTGAATGCGCATAGATATGTATATTATCAATTTTCTGCCGTATAATCTCATAAACTGCTGCCATGGGATTCCGGTTGATAGTAAACCCGCCTATCGACATATGACAACCGCTTGTGACAAATTGTTTGATCGCTTCCTCAAGTTTAAAAACTTTGTTTTTACTCATATTCATATATATACTATAGTTAACTCGGTCACATTGTAATAAAAATAACTTATTTATAATATAGAGTTTAACAGCCACAACCCTAAAACAGTTAAAAAGAGGTTGTCATTATTAGCAATAAATATACCGGAAGTAGAAAGTATTGTCAAATTGTCGGAGTTGCGGTTGACCTGTTTTAAGTTTACCTAACCTATTGCAAATTTATATCGAAACATTATATCATTAATAATATAATGAATAGCTATCAAAAAGAACAATTGGAAGCGCTTCAAACAGTTCGTTGTCATATGGCGGATTTGAGAGATGAATTGCTCGTTAAACTGCAAAGTCCTCTTGAAGAATATTTCTTATTTCGAAAGCAAACCGATAAATTCCTGTCCGATTACTTTTCCACGATTTGTAGTTTGAGTTGTTATCAAAACAGGTTAAGTGCATGTTGTTCAAAGGATGGGATTATTACGTTTTTTGCTGATGTGGTGATAAATTGCTTAAAGACAACTGAAGCCGAAATAGACCAAATTGAAGCACTGCTTAAAAAGCCTAACGATGGGTTCAAGTGCATCTATCTGGCGCCTGAAGGTTGTGTCTGGCTGGTCAAACCTATTGTATGTCAAATGTTCTTATGCGATAAAGCCCAGGAAGAAGCGTTTAGTAAAAATACAAGAGTTTATGAACAGTGGGAAGCTTTTAAGAAAAAGCAAAAAGACTTTACATGGCCTGACAAAATAGTATTGTTTGATCGAATTGAATCTATCTTTATAGCGGCTGGTTGTTCTTCAACACTTATGTATCTTAATAAAAGTCCAGGTCTTCTAAGGATAAAACACCAGGCCGGACTAATTGAAATAAACAAAGTTGAAGGAAATGTATAATATGAAAACATTAAGGGCAATTATTTGTCTAATTATCGGGATTCTTATCACAGATGCCGCATTTGCTAAAATTTACCGTTTAAAGGCCAAAGATGGTAGTTATTATTATAAAGATATTCCCGAAGAAGTTGAGTCTGAAAATGAGCCCGTTCAGCCTATAACAAAGACGATCAACCGGGGCATGAAGAATCTGGCAGCCGAATTATCCGCCCGCTATAATCCTTCCGGAGCTGCTGAAGTAGCATCTCTGGCAACCGTCACAGTCAAAACATCAATGGGGACAGGTTCCGGTTTTTTTATTACTTCAAATGGCCATATCATTACAAACAAACATGTTCTGCGGGGCGATGAAAATCGCATGGATGAAACTGAATCCTATATTAATAAAACAGACGCTGAAGCGGAAAAGTTTAAAAAGCAAATTGATGCTGAGGAGAAAAGGCTGGCAAAGCGTGAAAAAGCGCTGGAAGAGTATAAAAACCAAATTGATAAGATTAGTTATCCGCCTTTGAAAAAATCCGAATCCGAAAAACACCAAATGGCTTACGATGAATATATGGCATGGAAAGAGAGTTTTAATTCAAGAAAACAGGATTTTTATTCAAAACTTGAAACCTATAATGAAAAGAAAAATGATTTTTCATATAATACGACCATTGGTGCTCTTACCAGTCATTTTACTATTATAATTAAAGATGGGCGTGAATTTAATGTTTACCTGGCTGCCGAGAGCACGGAAATGGATCTTGCTCTACTCAAGCTGGACGGATATAAAACACCGTTTATTAAGCCCGCCTCCAGCCGTCAGACCAGACAAGGACAAGATGTCTATGCCATTGGAAGTCCGACCGGTTTGAGAGATTCTGTGAGTTCGGGCATTATTTCAGGTTATGAAAGAGGTTATATCAAGACAAATGCCCAGATTTATCCGGGTAACAGCGGCGGTCCTCTTATAACAGCCGGTGGAGAAGTAATCGGCGTAAATACCTTAAAATTATTGACCCGCCAGTTTGAAGGCCTCGGTTTTGCAATTCCGATAGAAAATGTCGTTTCGGAATTTGATAATATTATAAGACGTTATCTAAATCGCTAAGACCGGTAAGAAAATGAAAATCACAACTGCAAGACGAATCAGCCAGGGCTTTTTTTTTATTATCACAATATGGTTCTGCTTGGTAACTGCTCCAGGAACCGAGTGGTGGCAGCTTCGCGGCTGGCCTGTTAACTGGATTATTCAACTGGACCCTCTTTCTGCAATAGGAACACTTCTTACAACACACTCAATACATTCAGGTCTTATGTGGGGCCTTGCCACAATCGTCATCACAATTATAATAGGAAGGTTTTTTTGCGGGTGGCTCTGCCCTTTCGGTACGCTTCACCAGATTACAGGATATATTGCAAACAGGAAAAAGCCGGCTGCAAAAAAAGCTGCATATAACCGGTATAAAAGCGCTCAGAATTTAAAATATATATTCCTTATATTTTTTTTAAGTGCTGCTCTTTTTTCTTCATTGCAAACAGGTTTGCTGGATCCCATTGTTCTTTTTTATAGGTCGGTCAATCTTGTAATAATTCCGCTTATAGACGGTTCTTTTTTTAAGCTTTCACACAGCATTAAATTTTATAACGGGGCATTTATTATAGGAGGGGTATTTCTTGCAGCGGTTTTAATGAATTTATACATTCCAAGATTTTATTGCAGATTTATATGTCCGCTGGGCGCTCTTTTCGGATTATTTACCCGTTATACAATTTGGAGAATCGGCAAATCAGAGGATAAATGCCCTGATTGTTTATTATGCGAAAACCATTGCGAAGGCGCCTGCACGCCGTCTTCCAGGATAAAAACAAGCGAGTGTGTGCTATGCATGAACTGCCTTCATATATGCCCGCATGATCTGATAGGTTATAAAACATCGTCATCAGCGTCAGGAGAAATAATATCTCCTGATCTTTCAAAAAGAAGGCTGGTTGCTTCTTTTATATCGGGGATTGTCACTGTTCCGATGATACGTTTAAACGGCAATATAGTTAAAGCCAGAAATCCTCAGTTGATCAGGCCGCCGGGAGCCAGGGAAGAAACCGCTTTTCTTGCCCGTTGTTTAAAATGCGGACAATGTATGAAAATATGTCCTACCAATGTGATTCAACCTGCTATGACAGAGGCAGGAATAGAAGGTTTTTGGAGCCCGGTGCTTGATTTTACAGCAGGAACAAGCGGCTGCCAGTTAAATTGTGTAGCATGCAGCCGTATATGTCCGACATCTGCGATAGTACCATTAAGCCTTGCTGAAAAGACAGGAAAAAACAAGTTTGCTTCAAATGGTCCTATAAGAATTGGAACTGCTTTTGTTGATGTGAGCCGCTGCCTTCCCTGGGCTATGGAAAAACCCTGTATAGTATGCCAGGAAAATTGCCCGGTAAGTCCGAAAGCAATTTTGACAAAGGAAACTTTTACTTCCGTGAGCGGACAATTTATGGTGTCAAATTCCGATTCGCTTAGTCTTGATTTGGAAAACGCGGAATTTAAACCGGGATTTTTTTCAACAGGGGATTATTTCTGCAAAATAGTGGGAAAAGATGATAAGATGCGCCTTGTAGAAAAGAATTCGGAAAAATCGGTTAAAATATCACCCGCACTTCCATGGGAAGAAAAACCTTTACGTGGCAGTTTTGCCGAATTTTTTATACGTCTTCAAAAGCCGATAATAGACCCGATGCGCTGCATAGGATGTGGAATTTGTGAGCATGAATGTCCTGTGAGAACAAAACGAGCGATAAGAGTCACATCAGATAACGAATCAAGAAACAGGACGGCAACAATTACTCTACTTCCAGGAGGAATATAATGAAGTCTGATAAACAAGGTTTTTCACGAAGAGATTTTTTAAAAAGCACATCAATAGCAGGAATAGGAACTATGCTGTCACCTTCCGTTTCTTTTGGTAAAATGTCGGGTGAATCAACACAAAATACCGGCAAAGATACTGTGCCAAAGCGCCCGTTTGGAAAAACAGGAGATAATGTTCCTATATTGGGACTTGGCGGGATGTTTGATATACCGTCTAATCAGCTTCTTTTAAAACAGGCCATCAAATGGGGAGTAACCTACTGGGATACAGCAGATTGCTATGAAGGGGGGAAAAGCGAACAGGGTATAGGCATGTTTTTTGAAAAATATCCTGAAGAGAGAAAAAAGATTTTTCTTGTAACAAAATCTGACGACAGAGATCCTGACGGTATGACCCGCCTTTTGAACCAGTCTCTTGACAGATTGAAAACCTCTTATGTTGATCTTTATTTTATACATAGCTTGAAAAGAATTAACGAACTCGATGATGAAACGAAAAAATGGGCTGAGAAGGCAAAGGCTGATAAAAAAATACGCTTTTTCGGTTTCAGCACACACAGCAATATGGAAGAAAATATGATGGGCGCTGCGCGTTTAGGCTGGATAGATGGAATTATGATGTCATATAATTTCAGACTTATGCATACGGATGATATGAAAAGAGCTGTAGATGCATGCATAAAAACCGGGATAGGATTAACCGCCATGAAAACCCAAGGCGGCGGGCAGGTTAATACAAGTTCCGAAACTGAGCTTGAGATGGCCGGAAGATTTTTAAAAAATGGATATACAGATAAACAGGCGAAGTTAAAAGCTGTTTGGGAAAATCCTGACATTGCAAGCATTTGTTCGCAAATGCCTAGCATAACTATCCTAATGTCCAATATTTCTGCCGCAACAGATAAAACCGGACTTTCATCTGTTGAAAAGGATCTTTTAAATAAATATGCCAAAGAAACGGCTTGCGCCTATTGCGCTGGCTGCACACGCATATGTGAATCCGCTTTTTCCGGAGACGTCCCGATAGGAAATATCATGCGCTGTCTTATGTATTCAAGAAATTACAAAGAGCCTGTGATGGCAAAAGAGCTTTTTGCAACTATCCCTTTTTTGGAAAGAAAAAAAATCATTAAACTTGATTTTTCCATAGCTGAAAAGAAATGTCCGCAGAAATTGAAAATAGGAAAGTTGATCAAAGAAGCATGCCATGAATTATCTTAAATTATTTAAATGCGTTGTTGCTTTTGACAATAAAATAACATTTTTTTCTTGATTATAAATTCAATGAAATGTAGAAAAGTGAGTTTCTTATATCAGGCAATAAGAAGTCATTATTTGGTTCAAATAAATAATAATAGGGGGACAAAACATGTATGTGCCAAGGTATATGTTTTTCACCAAAGGTTATGGCGTAGCTAAGGAAAAACTGTCTTCATTTGAAAATGCACTACGCGATGCCCGCATTGCACATTTAAATATTGTGACAGTTTCATCAATATTTCCGCCTCGGTGCAGGATAATAGACATGGAAAAAGGTCTTTCAAAACTTGAAGCGGGAGAAATAACATATTGTGTTATGGCGCGGGAACAAATTAATGAACCCGGCCGAAGAGTTGTTGCAAGCATAGGCCTTGCTTTACCGGCAGAACCTGGGCGTTACGGATATCTTTCAGAACATCATGGATTTGGACAGACTGAAACCGAAGCCGGTGAATACGCTGAAGATCTTGCTGCATCAATGCTTGCAAACACACTGGGCATCGAATTTGATCCGAATAAGGACTATGACGAAAGACGCGATGTTTTTAAAATGAGCGGAAAAATAGTCAAATCACAGCATACAAGCCAGGGATGTTTGGGCGCTGAAGGAAACCTCTGGACAACAGTAGTTGCAGCAGCCATATTTGTAAAATAAATCGCAACCTGGCATCCATGAAAAGAAAAAAACATATATATTTCGGCAGCTATGAAGTTCCTCCAAGAGATTTTGAGAATTCGAAAGCAGTTGTATTGCCGCTTTGCTATGAAAATGCACCATCATACGGCGCCGGCAGTAAAAATGGACCATACCATATATTAAACGCATCCATGCAGCTTGAAAGCATGGACGAAGAAACCTTAATAAATTGGGAAGAAATAGGCATCCATACCCTAAAACCTTTTGTGCCGTCAAACGATCCGGAAAAAGCTGTCAATGAAATGAAAAACGAAGCATTGGCTGTTCTTAAAAGAGATAAATTTCTTTTATCCCTTGGCGGAGATCATGCAATTTCAATTGGAACCATAATGGCGGCAGCCGAAATTTATCCTGATCTTGGAGTGTTGCAGGTTGATGCTCACCTTGATTTAAGAAATAGCTGGAACGGAAGCAGTTATAATCATGCATGTGTAATGAGACGAGTTGTTGATGATATGAAGATACCTGTTACCCAGGTTGGAATACGATCTTTTTCTCAGGAAGAAGCCGAATTTGTCAAGAATAAAAAATTAAAGCCCTTCTACGCCCATAAAATTTTATCTTCAAATGACCTTTGGATAAATAAAGCTGTGCAAACTCTGCCGGAAAAAGTATATATAACTATTGATCTTGACGGGCTGGATCCTTCTGTTATACCAGGAACCGGCACTCCTGAACCCGGGGGCCTATCTTACAGGCAGCTTGTTAAACTTATAAAAACAGTCGGTAAGAAAAGAACAGTAATTGCAGCGGATATCAACGAACTTGCGAAGGTTGAAGGATTTAACGTTTCAGAGTTTACCGCTGCAAAGATTGCAACCAAGATATTTGTATATTGTCTGTAGCCTGAACCGCAACAGCAAGCGTATTCCCCCGCTGCTTGCATCGGGAAGCTTTAAAAATTTGATAGATTTTGCTGTTGACTCTTTTGATGCTTTTTGTTACTTGGCCATTTGTTGACAGAATTTTTTATGTTATTATTAACTTTTGTATTTATCGGGGCTGTAGCTCAGCTGGGAGAGCGCATGACTGGCAGTCATGAGGCCAGGGGTTCGATCCCCCTCAGCTCCACCATTTTATAATCCAATAAAGTGCAAAAAAGTGAAAAACCCGTTAGAAATAACGGGTTTTTTGTTGCCACTTGTCTTAAGACATGCCATAAGATTTATTAAAATTCGGTAATTTCAGGGGTAACTTTTTCATTGTGTTACCCACACTATAAAAATCAGTTCCCCCAAATATAGGCAAAAGTTCATGCCGATAATAGAAGAAAGATATTCAGTTATAGGAAAGCCAATTCCCCGTGTTGAAGGAATACAAAAGATCAAAGGTGAAGCGGTATATACAACCGATATAGTACTTCCTGGAATGTTATACGGAAAGATTCTTAGAAGCCCTTATCCCCATGCCAGGATCATCAACGTTGATACGAGCAAAGCAGAAAGGATTAAGGGGGTGAGAGCTGTTATTACGGGTCGCGATATTCCGGATATAAGATATGCAATTGCGATGTCAATGGTTCCCGAGAGTGCTGATCGATATCTTCTGGCGCGCGATAGAGTCAGATTTGTGGGAGACGAGGTTGCAGCGGTAGCAGCTATCAGCGAAGATATTGCCGAGGAGGCCCTTAAACACATCCGTGTGGAATATGAGAAACTTCCGGCTGTATTCAGTATCGCAGAGGCCATTAATGCGGATGCTCCCTTAATCCATGATAATGTTCCGGGAAATTTACATACAAGCATATTAATGGACTTTGGGGATGTGGAAAAAGGTTTCCGGGAATCAGACTATATCAGGGAAGACAGGTTTGTGACCCATCTGGTTCAACATTGCTTTTTAGAGCCCCACAATTCCGTGGCTAATTTTGATTCCTCCGGGAGGGTGACCCTGTGGACTTCGACGCAATCACCATTTTTAGTCAAGCGACTTCTTGCGCTCGTCTTGAATATGCCGGAGGGAAATGTAAGGGTGATTAAACCCCAAGTGGGGGGTGGATTTGGAGGAAAGGCCGGTCTTTATCCTCTGGATCTTCATTGCGCCCTGTTATCGAAAAAGACCGGTAAACCTGTCAAAATTTGTTACACCCGGGAGGAGGAGTTTGCTGCAAGCTGCAGAAGACACCCCATGGAGATCGTCATTAAGATCGGTGTCAAGAATGATGGCGCCATCGTAAGCCGCAAAGCAAATATTATGTTAGACGGCGGTGCATATAACACGCACGGTCCGGTAGTTACCTTTCTTGCTGCTCTGTGGTTAAGCCATGTTTACAGGCAGCCCAACATCAGGTTTGAATCTCAGCGGTTTTATACAAACAACTCCCCATGCACACCAATGCGGGGATTCACTTCTCCACAATCATATCTTGCCTCTGAAATTCAAATGGATATGGTGGCAGAAAAATTGGGTATGGATCCCATAGAGTTAAGAATGAAAAACGGCTTAAGGACAGGAGATACAACGGTCAACGGTTTTTATATATCAAGC
>DYJH01000067.1:0-13404 GCA_020723255.1 Desulfonema limicola
CGAGGAGGAGTACGGGGTTATCCCGTAATGCCACCTGCTGAACCAAATCCATGACATTTTTCAGTCCTCCTTCCGCTCCCACAATCGTTTCATCCGTAAGATTACGCAGTTCCTGCGTAAGATATTGGTTGTCGTCCGCCAGCATATCCTTCAGTTTGCGGACCTCTTCATGCCTCAGAGCGCTGGACATGGCAAGGGCAAAAGGATCATGCAAAAGGGTGAGCAAGCGGCCATGATCATCCGAATAGCGATTTTTCCCTGGCGCCGTAGTAACTACAGTTCCTATCCTGATACCACCCGGTATTAAGGGCAGGAGCATTGCCGATGAGTCTGGAATATAGCGGCCCAGAGTGCTGAATATCTTTAAGGCAAGTGGTTCAAGTCCCAGTTGGTTAAATATCTTAACCTTTGTGAAAGCCTTTGATCGCTCTATGAGCTGCTCCCTGAAATTATCCGGAAGGGGAATCATCCTGCCTGTTTCTTTCCCCCCTGAAACATCGGCAGTTGCTACGGATCTCATGCCGCTAAAATCTTCATTAAATAAAAACAACTGTATCTCATCCAGTGGAATAAAATCTTTCAGATACTGAAAACAACGAAACATTGTTTGATCGATCTCAAGACTTCCGCAGATTCGGATAGTAGCCTGGCGAAAAAAGTCATTTTCACTGATTTCCATGAGTTCCATTATGCTGTCCTTATATATCTCATTGATATGCAAATAAATTAAGCTAAATTCCCGTATTCCGAATATTCATACATTAAAATTATAATACTGTAAATAATTTTCAGCATACTGGAATATTTCTAAGGACTATTATTAATCATATTGATATAATTGCTATTAAAATATTGGCACGATTTGAGCTTATATATAATCTTCTTAACAAAGAGCAAAGTTAAAACATGAATTGAACACTATTTTGGCTGAGAGAAGGTTAAACGATGGTACGAATGAGATCAACAGGTTTGGGAAAAACCGAGATTGAGGCGCATATAACGGAATTAAGAGCAGACCAGGACCTTCTCGTCTTGGAAATGCAGACTACCAAGCCGGTGAGGTGGCGCATCCGGACCGGGCTGCAACCGGAGGATCGCCTGAGTCTGCTAAAACACATGCTTAAGCTTAATTTTAAATTATTGAGGTTTCTTTTGAACTGGAACCCAAATAAAGGGAAGCACCCGGAGCCGAAGGATTTTTAGCCGACTAATTTCGAAAAGAAAGGGTGCTTAACATGAGATTACGATCAACCGGTCTGGGAAACACCGAACTTAATGCTGATCTGGTTAATGTGGAAATAAAGGAGGATTTGCTTATTCTCCACTTTGAGACTCACAAGCCCGTGGAGTGGCATCTTAAGGCCGCGATACAGGCTCAGGACCGGCTGGATATGATCAAGCTGATTTTCAAAATGAACATTAAGTTGATTCCGTATCTTTTCCGCTGGCGTTCGAAAAACCCTCCCCGTGAGCCGGGGTCTATTTAAATAGGAGGATTTATGCCATACAAAGATTTCAGAGAATTTATTGAGGCCTTAATAAAGAGCGGTGATTTGCATCAGGTAAATAAAGAAGTCGATTGGAACCTTGAGGCCGGAGCAATAATGAGAAAGGGATGTGAGGAGATTGGTCCTGCAGTATTGTTCGATAAGATTAAGGATTACCCAAAAGGATACAAAGTGGCAGGCAACCCCCTTGCATCATTCAGGAGACTTGCAATAGCCCTCGATATGCCTCCGGACTCATCATACACGGAGATTCTTAACAGATATGATGAAGGCAAGAAAAAACCGGTCAAGCCGGTTCTTGTAAAAGACGGCCCATGCAAAGAGGAGATACATATTGGCGATGATGTGGATTTATATAAATTTCCTGCTTTAATTGTTCATGGCGGGGATGGAGGGAGATATCTTTGCACATGGCACATAACAGCAACAAAAGATCCTGATTCAGAATGGGTAAACTGGGGCATGTACAGGGCCATGATTCACAACAAAAATACAATGGGGGGGATTATTCTCCCATTTCAGCATATCGGAATGATATATGCGAAGTATGAAAAGCGGAGCGAGCCTATGCCCTTTGCCATTGCAATAGCTCCTGAACCGGTTACAGCTTTCATAGGAGCAAGCAATATTCCTTATGGTGTAAGTGAAGCAGATATTATCGGAGGACATAGGGGCGAACCTTTGAGCGTTATAAAGTGTGAGACAAATGATCTTCTGGTTCCAGCTACATCAGAGATAATTATAGAAGGAGAGATACCGCCATATGAAAGATTGCCTGAAGGGCCGTTTGGAGAATTTCCCGGTTATGAGGCAGGCGGCAAAGCGCCACGGCCCGTATATCACGTAACGGCAATAACTAACAGGAAGAACCCGATATTGACTGCATCAAATATGGGAATGCCGATTGATGATTGTGATGTTATCAACAGCATATCCTATGCATCAGATCTCAGATCGGAACTTATAAAATCCGGTTTGCCGATAACAGGTATATATATGCCGCCTGAGTGCTGCACTTTTATGCTGGTAGTTTCAACAAAGACTCCATATTCGGGGATTGCGCACCGGATAGCAAGCTGTGTATGGGGAACCAAGGGCGGAGCAGCCATACCAAAGATTATTATTGTTGAAGATGATGTAGATCCATCAAATATGAGAGAAGTATTTCATGCATTTGCAACAGCTCATCATCCGGTAAGAGGAACGCATATTATTTCTAACACTCAGGGCCATTCTCTGATCCCATATCTGTCGCAGCATGATAGAACATATGGCATAGGGGCAAATGTGTTTTATGACTGCACATGGCCAAAGGACTGGAGCAAAGAAGAACTTCCAAAGAAGCAATCCTTTAAAGATGCATATCCAAAGGAGACTCAGGAGAAAGTATTAAATAACTGGAGAGAATATGGATTTTAAAAATAAAAGGAGAATAGAATGGCAGATAAAAGTTTTGATGTGGTTATTGTAGGAGGTGGAAATAAAGGCCTGGTAGCCGGCATGTATCTCCAGAAATATGGGGGGCTGAGTGTTGGCATCTTTGAGAAGAGGCATGAACTTGGCGGTGGCTGGTCAAGCGAGGAGTCGCCGGCCCCTGGCTTTATAGCTGATCATCACTCAACTGATTGGAGCTTTGTCCACTGCGAAGTACTGGAACAGGATTTTCCCTTTAACGAGCATGGGTTTAAATTTGTCCCATTTTCTGTTGCCGCCGGGGGGGTTTTTCTGGAAGATAATGAGCAGTATATGCTGTATAGCTCCTTTTTTGATAAAACTCAGGAAAAAACCGCCAAATCCATTGCCCGCTTAAGCGAGAGGGATGCCGATACCTGGCTGAAGATGTATGATGTTTGGGATACTGTGGCAAGAGATATTATTGTGAGAAAATACATTCATACTCCGGCCTTGAGATATCCCGAACAGGCATGGGAATTGGATGATTCGGAAAAACTTCTTGGTCATCCCAAGATGAAGGCTTTGGGCATTGACCCAAGTTTTATCTTAAGATCCTCAATCGAGGTTGGCAGAGACATGTTTGAAAGTGATGCTTTAATTGCCAGTTTGTTGCGGATTTGCCATAGCTGGCTTGGATGTTCACCGGACAACGGCGGGGGTGGGATGTCTTTTCTTTTTGCCCCGATGGTTGCTCTTGAATGCGGCGGCGTTTACGGAGGAACCCATGCTGCTGCCCATGCAGCCTATAAGTGCTTTATTGAGGACGGAGGAAAGAGCTATGCACAGCATGAGGTGGAAAAGATCATAGTTGAGAACGGGCGGGCTAAAGGGGTAAGACTTGTTGACGGCACCGAGATTGAGGCAAGAAAAGCGGTAATTTCCACTCTCCAGCCGTCTCAGCTTGTATTTGAGCTTACCGAGCCTGATATGTGGAACTGGCGGATCAAAAGAAGGGTGTCCAATCTTTCTAAATGGCAGATCGTGATTACCTGGTACACCTGGGCTTTGCATGAACCGCCTCACTATGCAAAAGCTTGTGAGATCAATCCTGATATTGATAAAACAGGATGGCTTTCTATCGGAACCAAGGATCCTGAGGCAATGATCAGAAACCATTCCTTCCGGCAACTGGGCATGGAGTGCGAGGAGCCAAACCTTATAATTTGTTCACATCCCAACTCTGGTGGTGATCTTACAAGGGCGCCGACCGGAAAGACCTCGATTTTGACTGAGGATTTTGTATTGGCGGCAAACAAGAGAACTGAGAAGGAGTGGCGGGAGTACCATAAGCGCCATGCCGAGCATGTAATAAATACAATGGGAAAGGTTGCGCCCAATATGACGTGGGACAACGTGATCGGTTATTCTCCCCAGAGCCCTTTCCACTGCGCCCGGCTTAGCAATATGGCGCCTGAAGGCAACTGGGCGGTAATAGATAATATCCCCAGCCAGATAGGGAGGTGGAGACCGATTCCGGAACTTGCCCGTCACACTACCCCGATCAAGGGACTGTATGCAACCGGAGCGGCCTGGCACCACAGCGGTGGGGCTTTTGCAGCTCAGGGCTATAACTGTTACAAGGTAATCGCCGAGGATCTGGGATTGGATTTGCCCCCAAAGGCAAAGGAGCGGGGATACTAAGTATTCCGTTTCATAAATATGATGACGTACCAGTGGTTGACGAGGAGATCCATCCCAACCTCCCTTTTCCAAAGGGAGGAGTTATGTCCCCCCTTTAGAAAAAGGGGGGTGAGGGGGGATTCTGTCGGCAAATATGTCACCGCAATAAGTAGAAAGGAGTAAGAAAATGCCAATCGGTTATAATATAAAACCCGTAATTGTCCCCAGGGAGGCGGACATTCTCATAATCGGCGCCGGAGCCAATGGCCTTGAGGCCGGTGCCTATCTGGCCAAGGCCGGCGCCAGGGTAGTTGTATTGGAGAAGAGGCTTGAGATGGGAGGAGGATTGCTTACCGAGGAAGTATGCCATCCGGGCTACCTGCATAATACTCATGCCATCTATATGATGATGACGGATTATGCCCCGGTTTATCAGGATTTCGATGTGGAAGAGCAGTATAATGTAAAACATATCTATCCTCCTCTCCAGTTTGCCATGCCTCTTTCGGATGGGAGAGCGGTTTGTATTTATTCGGACGTGGAGAGGACCTGTGTTAATTTTGCACAGTTTTCCAAACGGGATGCGGATAGCTACCGGAATCTTGCCAAGTTGAGCTACGAATGCGTTGATGAGTTCATTGGTCCTGCCACTTATGCTCCACCTCTTAGTATCATAGATTCGGTCATCAAGATGCAGAACACCGAGGTAGGAAAGCTTGTGATGGAATATTCGGAAAAGACCGCCCTGGAAATAGTGGAAGAAAACTTTGAAAATGATCACATCCGGGCATTGATGCTCTATACCATGTGTCATTGGGGTGTGGAATACGACCAGTCGGGGCTTGGATTTCTATGTCTTCTCTATCTGGACAGAGCCCATAATTACAGGATGGTAAGAGGTGGTACACATGTTATGGCTCAGGCCCTGGGTAAAGTAATTCATGAGAATAAAGGAATAACGGTCAACAATATACGGATCAAGCGGATTATTGTAGAAGATGGAACGGCCAAAGGGGTCGAGCTTGATGATGGTACTACCGTTATGGCTAAGGTCGTAATCAGTACCATCGATCCTCACCAGACTTTTCTTGGTTTGATTGGCGAGGATAAACTGGAAGAAGAATTTGCGGCTAAGATCAAAGGCTGGCAGTGGGAAAAATACAGCCTCTGCGGTGTCCATCTTGATATGGAAGAAGCACCAAATTTTACAATTGCGGCCAAAGATAAAGATCTCAACAATGCTTTTGTTTATCTCCTCGGCTTTGAAACCGAGCAAGATGTTATAGAGGAATTTAATGCCATTTATAATGGAGAACTGCTGCACGACAAACGGTTCAACTGCTGCTTTCCTTCGGTTCTCGATCCACGGCAGGCTCCAAAAGGGAAATGTACCGGCCTCATATCTGCGATGGCGCCTTACGATCTTAAAAACGGGGGGAAAGAAAAGTGGTTAAATTACAACTTCCGCCAGGAGTATATAAATAAGTCCATCGCTACTTTGACAAAATACGCTCCAAATATTGTAAGAGACAAGATATTGGAAACCTATATATCCACACCAATGGATGTCGAGAATAAACTTTCAAACATGGTGAAAGGCGGAATCAAGCAAGGACTGTATCATCCCTTGCAAATGGGTTATAACAGGCCTAACGATGAATGTTCTTCTACCCGCACACCGGTAAAGAGCCTCTATGTCGGCGGAGCCTCAATATATCCGGGTGGCTGTGTCATCTGGGGGCCGGGATATAATGCAGCAAATGCAGTGGCCGAGGACATGGGAATCAAAAAATGGTGGAAAGAGCCTGAAAAGGTAACCCGCGCCAGGGAGCTTGGGTTGCTGTAGATAATGACAGGAGGGAAAAGTGAAACTGAAAGATAAAGTAGCAATCATTACAGGAGGAGGGCAAGGAATTGGCAGAGAGTATGCCCTTGGCTTTGTCCGTGAAGGCGCTATAGTAGTAATTGCCGAGATCAACTTAGATAATGCCAGGCAGGTAGCGCGTGAAATTGAGAACCAGGGAGGTAAAGCTCTGGCTATCCGGACCGACGTATCGGTTGAAGATGATGCCCATCAGGTGGCCGAAAAAACAATCGCAGCCTTTGGCCGGATTGATGTTCTTGTAAATAATGCCGCCCTCTATTATGGCAAGGAGATGAAGCCTTTTGAGTTTATCAGTGAAAAAGAATGGGATGCTTCTATGGCGGTGAATGTGAAGGGGGGCTTTTTTATGATTAAGGCGGTGATGCCCCAGATGAAGAAACAGAAGAGCGGCTCTATAATCAATATCAGCTCCAGCACCTGGCTGGTTGGAGTGCCTTATCTGCTGGACTATGTGGTAACAAAAGCAGCGGTGGTGGGGATGACCCGGGCTCTGGCTCGAGAGATAGGAGAGCACAATGTTCGTGTAAACGCAATTTCACCCGGCTTTACCATGACGGAAGCGAGCAAGACAATGAAGGGTACCCCGCCGGGGTTGGCTCAGATGACTGCGGAATTAACCTCATTGAAACGGAATGAGCAAGCTGAGGATCTGGTAGGCGCCTGTGTATTTTTAGCATCCGATGATTCCGGTTTCATAACAGGTCAGCTCCTCAATGTTGATGGAGGATATGTAATGTACTGATTCATAAAGATAGCCATGATATCTAAATGGCTCGAGTCTTCAGATGTTTTGGATCGGCTTAGAGAGGTCAAAATGGATAAATACTCAATAATAGGAAAAAGACAGGTCAGAACGGATAGCGCGATAAAGGCTACCGGTGCTGCCAAATTTGCCGGTGACTTTATTCTTCCCGGAATGCTGCACGGAAAGATTTTAAGAAGTCACCTTCCTCATGCCAAAATTCTTAATATAGATACATCCAAAGCAGAAAAACTTAAGGGGGTTAGAGCGGTTGCTACAGGAAAAGATATAACCGATGTCCCTCATGGTGTTATGCGAGTCGATCCTTTACCGATAATATTAAGAGATAAGTATTCACTTGCAAAGGAGAGGGTGCGTTTTATCGGGGATGAGGTGGCTGCCGTTGCCGCTATTGATGAAGATACGGCAATGGAAGCTCTGGAATTAATAAAAGTCGATTATGAAGAACTTCCGACCCTTTTTGATATATGGGAATCCATGAAACCCGATGCCATCCGGATCCACGAAAATTTTCCCGGAAATATTTCAACTATGACTGCGTTTCATCACGGAGATATAGATAAGGCTTTTGCAGACTCGGATTATGTGCTGGAAGATAAATATCAGACTCAATATACACATCATTCCTACCTGGAACCCCATGCAGTTACCGCCGAATATTATCCGTCGGGAGATGTAGCATTATGGTCAAGTACGCAAACCCCGTTTTATGACAAGGTATGCATTGCGGAAACTATTGGGGTACCTGTAAACAAGGTCAGGGTAATAAAACCCCATGTAGGGGGGGGATTCGGAGGAAAGGCCGACGTTCATACACTTTTCCCCATATCGGCACTGCTTTCAAGGATGTCCGGAAAACCGGTACAGATCGCTTACACCAGAGAGGAAGATATCGTCAGTACCACAAGGCGTCATCCGACTATTATAGAACAAAAAATCGGGGTTAAAAAAGACGGCAGGATCATGGGTTTTGATTCGAAAGTCCTTGCCGATGGAGGGGCTTATCAGGGCGTTTCCATGATCTCAATTTTTGTTATGGGGGTCTTTCAATACGGGCCATATAAGCTTCCAAACTTCAGGTTTGATGGACGAAGAATTTATACCAATAAGCCCTACTGCGGAGCACAAAGAGGTCATGGCGGAATTCAGCCCCGTTTTGTCATAGAATCAATGATGGATATTATAGCTGAAAATCTGAATTTGGATCCCATAGAAATAAGAAAGATAAATGCACTTAAAGCCGGGGATACCACCGTGAATAACTTTAGAATCAGAAGTTGCGGCCACATAGAATCTTTGGACACGGCCTCTGAAGGTATCGGCTGGAAAGACAACTGGAAAAAGCTACCTCATGGTAAGGGAGTTGGGCTTGCTTGCAACTTCTTTGCATCGGGTCCGGGCTTTTCATATTTCTTTACCAACCCTCCTTCACATTCAGGTGTAAATATTACTGCGGAAGAAGACGGTACTTTTCTTCTTTACACCGGATCATCCGACTTGGGTCAGGGATCCGAAACAGCTCTGGCTATGATTGCAGCGGAAGAAATGGGGTTGTCCGGCATCGATCAGTTAAAAGTAATTGCCGCTGATACCGCAACAACACCCATGGACCTTGGAACATATGGCAGCAGGCTTGTAACTATTGCCGGAAATGCCGCCAAAATGGCTGCATCCAAAATTAAACAGGAACTTGCAGAAACAGCATCTGATATACTTGAGGCAAACAAAAAGGATCTTGAGGCAAAAGGAGGCATGATATACGTCAAGGGTAACCCTGAAAAAAGCGTTACAATCAAACAGGCCGTTCAGACACGTTTTAAAATAAAGAGAATACCCCTAACCACTGTAGGTTATTATAACCCGCCTGCAGACACAGGAGATGTAAGCGGATTTGCAGAAGGTAAGGTAAGTTTGTCTCCTACCTGGAGTTTTGGTTGCCATGCTGCCGAAGTGGATGTGGATGAAGAAACGGGCATTGTAAAAGTGAAAAAAGTTGCGGCTGCCCATGACTGTGGTTTCGCCATAAACCCCATGTCCGTTGAAGGACAAATTGAAGGCTGTGTTTCCATGACCTTTGGCCAGGCAACATCTGAAGACTTTAGAACAGAAAAAGGATGGACAATGACCAACTCGTTTTTAGACTATAAGATCCCGACATCAGAAGATATGCCCGAAGTGCAATCCATCATTGTTGAATCTATGGATACGGAAGGACCATTCGGAGCCAAGGAAGCAAGCGAAGGTGCAAATATTCCTACAATTCCTGCAATAGCCAATGCGATATATTATGCAACCGGAATCAGAATAAAAGATCTTCCCATAACCCCGGAGAAGGTTTTAAGAGCCCTTGAAAAGAAAGGAAAATTATTATGGTAAAGGAAATATCTAAGGGATATATGGGGAAAATTCTTTGGGTTGAGTTGTCAACAGGGACACTTAAAGAAGAAGATGTCCCGGCTCGAGAATATCGGCAGTTTCTTGGCGGATACGGTTTGGGAGCAAAATATCTCTATGAGCGCATGAGTCCGGGTTCAGATCCTTTGGGGCCTGAGAACATTATAGGTTTTACTACCGGGCCATTAACTCATACCAGTGCGTTGGGCTGTGGCAGATACACGGTAGTTGCGAAATCACCTCTTACCAACACCTGGGGAGATTCCAATTCCGGAGGATATTTTGGGCCTGCATTAAAAAGTACCGGTTATGATGCTGTGTTTTTCACGGGCAAATCCCATAAACCGGTTTATCTGTATCTGTATGACGGCATCAAAGAACTAAGAGATGCCTCTCATCTCTGGGGGAAAGATACGAATGAGACCGAGGACCAAATCTGCCGCGAATCGGGAGACAGCCATGTAAGGATAGCCTGCATAGGGCCGGCAGGGGAAAAACTATCTCTTATATCTTGCATAATTAATGATAAAGGAAGGGCTGCCGCGAGGTCTGGATTGGGTGCGGTTATGGGTTCTAAAAATCTTAAGGCTGTAGCAGTAAAAGGAAACGAAAAGACTCCTGTTGCTGATGAAGATAAATTAAAAGAGCTTAATAAAATTATCAGGGAAAAATTTTCTCTTAAACCCACTAAATTTCAGGATTTGTTTGGAAAGATATTGAAGCCTCTTATGCCCCTAATGATACGTCTCAAAGTTCCCATCCCTGCTCCCGATATAGGGCTGATAAATCAAATATTCCAAGATTACGGAACTTCGGGCATGACTGCAACTTCTTGTGAGACCCAAGATGCTCCGATGAAAAACTGGCTGGGGATCGCTTATCAGGAGTTCCCCATGGCCAAAAAATCTTCAAAGATCAGCGATGATAATGTTATAAATTATCAGGTGAAAAAATTTGCCTGTTCCAAATGTATTGTTGGTTGCGGCGGTATTATGGAGGTAAAAGAGGGTAAATACGCATTACCTTTTGGGCATAAGCCGGAATATGAAACTTTGGCCTCGTTCGGGTCTTTGTGTCTTAATGATAATATCGAATCGATCATCATGGCCAATGATATATGCAACCGTTATGGTTTAGATACGATCTCTGCCGGCGCCACTATAGCCTTTGCGATGGAAAGTTACGAAAAGGGAATTCTTTCGAAAGCCCAGCTTGATGGTCTGGATCTTGTTTGGGGAAACCATGAAGCGATAATACAACTTCTGAAGAAAATGGGCGAACGTGATGGGATAGGAAATATCTTTGCTGATGGAGTCCGGATGGCCGCCCAAAGAATTGGCAACGGTTCGGAAGAATACGCTATACATGTAGCCGGGCAGGAACTGTCAATGCACGATCCACGCCTCACTCCAAGCTATGCAACTACATACTGCACCGATGCAACACCTGCCCGTCATACTCAGGGAGGAGCAGCTTTCTTCGAAGGTGGCATTCTCAAAACGGACTTTTTTGCCCGACATAGCTTTCCTGAAATGAAACGCTACGACTATGAAAACAAAGGGAAACTCCAGGTGCTTCAAAGCAACTATATGCACGTTATCAACTGTGCCGGGATTTGTATGTTCTATCCGCTTATATATCAAGACACTCCCTTAGTGGATATGATTAATGCCGCTACCGGATGGAAACTCAACCTTGATGATGCATTAGAGATTGGAGATCGTATCCATACTCTGCGCCATTGTTTTAACCTTAGGGAAGGATTTCTGCCTGGAGACTTTCAGCTTCCGCCCCGTGCAGTTGGCAACCCTCCGCTGACGGCAGGTCCTATAAAAGGGGTAACAATAGATATCGACACCTTAAATAAGGCTGTGTATCTGGAGAGAGATTGGGATCCGGTAAGCGGCATGCCTTCGGAAAAGGCATTACATAAATTGGGTATAATGGGACTGGTAAATGATTTATTGGCTATTAACAAAAAGGAATCAAGCAATAGCCCAGAAAATTGAACTAAAAGAAGAATAAATAAAGAACATGGAAGAGGCTGCATTAAAAAAGAGAATCCTCCAATACCTGGCAAGCCATCATACCTTGTCCCTGGCGACAGTGCATGATGGTGAACCTCACAGCGCGACCGTTTTCTATGTTAATATCGGGTTTAAACTTTATTTTTTAAGCAGCCCGGCAAGCCGTCACGGCATCAATTTATCCCGACTGGTGCAGGTGTCGGCAACTATTAATGAAGATTATGCCACTTGGCGATTAATCAAGGGGATTCAACTGGAAGGAACTGTCACAAAGATGGGCGGACTGTGGGAGAACGGACATCTGGCCATTGCTTTTACAAAGAAGTTTCCCGATGTGGCGGAATTCTTTTCTTCGCCTCGGCAGCTGGGAGAAAAAATAATGGCTAAAGTGAAAGGCGTGGAATTTTATGAACTCTCGCCCACCCGCCTGTTTTATATCGATAATGAGCTTGGATTCGGCCACCGAGAGGAATTGCTCCTTTGCAAGATAGAATAGCAATGAAATAAACCCGCTGAGGAAAAGGCAGCAACCCCATATAATATACGAAACAGGAGATATGTGTGAAAAGAATCATTGTGGGCATAACCGGCGCATCAGGGATAGTGTATGGGGCAAGGATATTGGAGACCCTTAAGGAACAGGGGGTGGAGACACACCTCATTATTTCCGATGCTGCAGTGAGAACGATGATGATTGAGTCAGCCTATACTATTGAAGAATTGAAGGCTATGGCAGCCTGTGTACATAGTTTTGAAGATATGACCGCTCCCGTGGCAAGCGGCTCCTATCGCACGGACGGCATGATCGTTGCGCCCTGTACAATAAAAACACTCTCCGCCATAGCTAACTCATATAATGATAATCTGATAGTAAGGGCAGCTGATGTAACTCTGAAGGAAAGGAGGAAGCTTGTCCTTATTGTCCGTGAAACGCCGCTTCATGAGGGCCATCTTGAGTTGATGCTCAGAGTGTCGCGTATGGGTGGGGTCATTTTGCCTCCGGTTCCCGCCTTTTATCACCTGCCGATAACCATTGATGATATTGTCAATCAGACGGTAGGAAAGACTCTCGATCAATTTTCGATTGACGCCAACCTCTTCAAAAGATGGGGAGAAGATGAGAAAACCATATAACATATTGATAATGTACTAAATGAACAGTTACTGACCGTTTAGGTGAGGAGAGATACTATAGAACCATTGTCCTTGCAAACTCCAGCGCCGATAATTGGTGCGTGGAAACTCATTTCGTTTGAGATTCAAACAGCAGATGATAAGTTTATCTACCCATTCGGGGAAAATATACAAGGGATAATTATTTACACAGAGTCCGGGTGTGTTTCCGGACAAATGATGCGTCGTGACCGACCTGTTTTTGCTTCTGGGGACCAGATGAAGGGAACCATCGAGGAAATGGAGGCCAATTTTAAAGGCTGCATATCGTATTATGGACGTTACGAGTTTGACGGCGAAAATGGCGTGATCATTCACCATGTGGAAGGCTCTTTATTCCCAAACTGGGAACAGACATCACAAAGGCGGTTCTTTGAGCTGTCAGATAACCGGCTCAAATTACGCACATCGCCAATACTGTGGGGGGGCGGTGGAGAGGTCGTTGCTATCCTTCTTTTCGACCGGTTATAATAAAGGAGCTCTTTATTTAACAAAAGCCCATAAAGCATCCAACTCAACCTGGGAGACATCGATCAACTTCATAAGCGTAGTATCTATCTTGCCGCTCTGTGCAACTGT
>DYJH01000067.1:13414-19234 GCA_020723255.1 Desulfonema limicola
GCGCCGGACCGTACGGAAGTCGACTCCCAAGACGGCTGCTACGCGTCTTAGAGGCATTCCTTTTACCAAAAGCTTGAAAGCCTCCAGGACTCTGCCTTCCGGAGATCGCAGACCATAAAAAATGGTCTCCGCTTTGCTGCAAAAAGATTTGCCACATTTTTTACAAAGAAACCGTTGGACGGGAGTGCCGTTTTTCGGCCGGTAGGTCCCGTTAGCGATAATTCTGCTCTTTCCCGGTTTACTCTGTTGAGTGCATTTTGGATTCGGGCAGGTTCTGATGGTGGTATTACAATCAAACACTCGCGCCTTCTTTATGCCACCTTGTTTATCGCCATCTGTATGAACATGGTCTTTAACCATCCATTTCAAAGGTCCAAAAGGCCTCACCAAGGCATTCAGTTCCATCTCGTATAATTTTGGAAATGTGCCAATGTTTCCGTTCTGCCAATCCTTCGCTATTACCATGCCAATGTTATTTAACAACTTGGTTGTTTCGATGATGGCTACGATGTATTTTTCTTTTGGATCTATTTTGGCAAGGAATCGTACCGCATCTATGATCATCTGGTGGTCTATGTTCAAGCTGGCTGCAAATATGGAATAATAGAAAAAAACCCCTTCCCGGATAGCAATTATATCGCTTACTTTTTCTGATGTCAGGTAATGCTCAAAATCATCCTGCTTCTTAAGTTGCTGATATACATCGCTGCTTAAGGGCAAACAGATGGTGTGCCCCACATAATGGCCGGAAGAATCAAAGATTATTTGATTCAGATCGGGAACGATCGCAATAGCTGCCTTGATAACTTCCCTTTTAAGCGGTTTATTCGTGCAGTAAATTTCCTGATGGCACTTAAGAATCTTCGTAATATGCTTGTCCGTTGAAATTTGTTCCGTATTTGCAAAGGTTCTGTTCCCTGATATCTCAGGATATCTGAAAAACTCTTTATCTTTACACAAATATTGCGCCTCTATCGAGGAATATGCAAAACGCTTATTCTGTAACGAATACCAGATGGGCAGATCTGCGTTGAGAGCAACACACACCTGTATAGGTATTCCCGTGGCTTCTGCAAGGTCGTGGAGGTTCTCGATGCGGATAGAATGCCGGTCGGCTTCCCAATTCTGCAATTCACGAACGCTGATTCCTATCGATTCTGCGAGTGTCTCCTGTCTGAGATCAAGCCATTGCCGGTAATCTTTGATTAGAGCCCCTATCGATTTATACAGGATATTGTTGTTATGCGAAATGTTTTTTCGTGGCAATAAACTCATAAATAATGCATCCTAATACATAAATGCTTGAAATGTCTGTGATAGAGTAGATAAAAAAACATAGATAATACCTTATATCACAATATCACAGCCTAAATATTTGTCAAAGGTTAGTTAAACTAAGGGGATAGAAAATTGAAAGATGAAACATATGCGGTAATCGGGAAATCTGTACCACGGGTGGATGGGGCGATAAAGGCCAAAGGGGAGGCAATATATACCACAGATATTACGCTTCCAGGAATGCTGCACGGTAAAATCCTCAGGAGTCCACATCCTCATGCCAAAATCCTCCGGATTGATACGAGCAAGGCGGAAAGGCTGAAGGGAGTAAAAGCGGTGATTACAGGACGCGATATCCCAAAAGTTAAGTGCGGAGTTGTTATGTTGGTCGTTCCTGATTCTGCCGATCGCTACCTTCTGGCACAGGACAGGGTCAGGTTTATCGGAGAAGATGTGGCAGCAGTGGCCGCCACGAGTGAAGATTTAGCGGAAGAGGCTTTGGGCCTCATCGAGGTGGATTATGAGGTGCTTCCATCAATATTCAGTATAGCGGAAGCAACGAAACCGGATGCTCCTTTGCTTCATGAGAAGTTTCCGGGAAATATCAGCGCAAAAACATTGATGGACTTTGGAAATGTGGAAAAAGGCTTTGAGGAATCGGACTATGTCAGGGAAGACCGGTTCACGACCCAATTGGTTCATCATTGTTTCATGGAGCCCCATGTTTCTGTAGCCAATTTTGAATCTTCCGGGAAACTTACTCTTTGGAGCGCTACCCAAACGCCCTTTATAATAAAAAATCTTCTTCCAATATTATTGGGTATTCCGGATGGGAATGTAAGAGTGATTAAACCCTGTTTGGGTGGCGGGTTCGGTGGTAAGGTCGGCGTATATCCTTTTGATCTTTGCAGCGCATTATTGTCGAAGAAGAGCGGCAAACCGGTCAAGCTTTGCTTAACGAGAGAAGAGGAGTTTACCGCAAGCAGAAGAAGACATCCTATGGAGATCGATTTAAAAATCGGGGTAAAGAGGGATGGAAGGATCATGGCGCTCAAAGCAAAGATCATGTGTGATGGCGGAGCATACGATGATGGCTTGGGGCCGGTAACGACTCTTCTTTCCACATTGTTTTTAACAATCAGCTATAGGCTGCCGAACATTAAATTAGAATCTCAACGCGTATATACAAACAAAATTACCTGCGGGCCAATGCGGGGGTACACAGCTGTCCAGGTCCAGTTTGCCGCTGAAACTCTAATGGATTTGGCAGCCGAGGAATTGGGTATTGATCCTGTTGAAATAAGAATGATAAACGGCTCGCAGGCCGGAGATACGACCGTTAATGGTCTTAACATAAGGAGCGGGAGTCTGAACGCCTGCCTGGAAAAGGTTTCTGAAAGATCGGAGTGGAAGAAGAAATATAGGCCGTATAGATCCGATCACAGGAAACCGCCGCCTCTTAAAGGCATGGGTGTAGCAGGCGGCTCCTTTTTCAGCGGAACAAGTTTTCCCCTGCTGGGGTCCCATACCGCATCCTCCACTATTCTTATTAAAGCACAGATAGACGGAACAGTTATTATTTTTTCAGGCGCATCAGACATAGGCCAGGGTTCGGATACGATCCTTTCTCAAATCGCAGCCGAGGAATTGGGGATAAGAATGGAAGATGTCAAGATCACTATTCCGGATACCGATTTAACTCCCCCTGACTTAGTGAGCACTTCCAGCCGTGTAACTTTAATGGCCGGGAATGCCGCCAAACGGGCGGGCGCTGACTTGAAACAGAAACTCTTTAAGGCGGTAGCCGAAAAACTGGAAGCAAATGCACAAGACCTCGAAGCAAGAGATGGGCGAATTTATATTAAAGGATCTCCGGAGCAAGGAGTTTCATTCATGGAAGCGGTTGCGATCTGCCAGACATCACATAAAGGAATGATGATAACGGGAGAAGGTTCATACGATCCATCGGAGCATGTTGACCCTCTCGATGTGGTGACGGGGCATGGAAATCATTCTCCAACCTATAAATTTGCGGCAATGGCAGCGGAAGTGGAAGTCGATCAGGATACAGGAAGGGTAAAGGTAAATAAGCTTGCATTTGCCGACGATTGCGGCCGGGCTATCAATCCTATGAGCGTTGAAGGCCAGCTCGATGGATCTGCCTGTCTGGGTATTTCGTATGCTCTTTACGAAAAACTTATTGTAGAAAACGGAAAGACTCTAAATCCCGGTTTTCTGGAGTACAAGATGCCTACGGTTCTGGAGATGCCGGAAATGGAGAATCTCTTAGTGGAGTCGATTGATCCTACGGGTCCGTTTGGGGCGAAGGAAAGCGGTGAAGGGCTGGTAGCTCCGGTGGCTCCGGCCATACTAAATGCTATATACAATGCGACAGGATTAAGGTTTAAAGATCTGCCTGTGACCCCGGAGATGATACTAAGAGGGCTGAAGAAGAAAGGAGAAGGGTGCATTTTTTGAGGTCAAGCCATGCTATGAAGGCGGATCTACGCCGTTTGATGCATTCGATTTCCTCCAAAGCGTTGCTCTTTGGCGCAGGGTGCCTTTTTTCACAGAAGCCCATAATTCATCCAGCTCAGGCTGGGATACATCGAGTGCCTTCATAAGGGCAACATCAATTTTATCACTACGCTTTACGGCAAAGTTAAGCCAATGCCGTACGGTCCGTAATTCGATTCCCAGGACAGATGCGACGCGTCTTAGCGGCATTCCTCTCACCAATAGTTTAAAAGCCTCCAGTATCCTGCCTTCCGGAGATCGCAGGCCATAGAAAATAGTGTTCGCTTTGCTGCAAAATGATTTGCCGCAGTTTTTACAAAGAAAACGAGGGAAAGAGGCGCCGTCTTTTGACCGGTATGTCCCGTTGAAAATAATTCTGCTTTTGCCATACTTACTGCTTTGAGAGCATTTTAAGTTAGGGCAAGTGACGGCATTCTTACCAGGATCAGAGGTTCTTTCTTTCTTTTTATGATCTTTATTGCTCAAAATTAAAGATGCCTGAGAAGAAACAACAGATAATACCTCACAATTCCCAGCAACAGTTAGTACCTCAGCAACGGGTTGTGTCTTATATACATCTCTCTTGATAAAATTTTTATTGTCTATCGGTGTTTTGCATGGTTGCCCTTCATATTTGGGCCGGTTGGCCGGTTCCTTCGTCGTGGCGCTTCTGCCATGCTCCTTTGAGCCTATAATCTCTAAATTTTCATACTGTTTAAGCAGAGCATCTAACCCTATCTCATACAGAGAAGTGACGATTTCAGGATGGGCTTGATTTTTTGCTCCGGCACAATTTGATACAATCTTCATTCCCAGCTTTTCACAATACCTTTTTACTTCATTTGTGGCTGCCCAAGCGGCGACCAAGAATCTTTCTTTTTGCTTTATTACAGTATAGTACTGTGCAGGATTAATAAGCAGCAAATGAGTAACATTCCAATTTGCAGCAAATAGAGAATAGAGGAAAAAAACACCTTCATTGAGAGACACAATGTGGCTGATTTTTTCGACTGCAAGGTAATTTTCTAATATTTTTTGTGTTTTAAGTTCTTGATAAACATCCATTTTTAAGGGCAAAATTACGTGATGGCCCACATAATGGCCCCAGAAATCGAAGGCGATGAGATTTAGATCGGGAATAGTCATGATTGCTGCTTTTAAAACATCTTTCCCCAGAGATTTGTTTGTGCCATATATGTCACGATGGGATGAAAGGATAGATTGGATATGTTTATCAGTTGAAATTTTTGCAGTTTTTATTATAACGTTATCATCGGTTTTTTTGCGGTTTTTGAATAGTTCATCGAAAGAAAAATCAATCGTTTCAGCCGATGAGTAAGCAAGTCTCCTTTCGCCTAAAGAATACAATAAAGGCTGGCCTGCGTTAAGCGCCACACATACCTGCATCGGTATTCCTGTGACTTCGGAAAGGTCGTGAAGGTTTTCAATACGAGCGCTGCAGCGGCCTGCTTCCCAGTTTTGCAATTCCCGAACACTAATTCCTATTGATTCTGCAAGTGTTTCCTGGCTCAATCTGTGCCATTGCCGGAAATCTTTAATGAGAGATCCGAGTGATTTATATAATTTAATATTATAGGGCGAAATTCTATTTCGTTGCAATATAGTCATAAATGACGCATTTTGCGCATTAATAAAAAAGGTGAATACCCAATATTTAAGATTTACCTTAGTTTACTTTAGATCGGTAATAATTGTCAATTAAAAATGCAACATAAAAAACGGATTAACTTGCCGTATATTATAAATAAATAATGTAAGTGCTACGATATTTATGCCTTAATTAATGTTTATATATTTACTTGCCAAACCAGCGTTAGGGGGTGGACATTACGTCCGCTATCGCGGTTAATTCTTTTCTACAGTTCTACAGGGATGCAAAAATGAGACGGTTGGATAACAAAGTAACTATTGTTACGGGCGCCGGTTCAGGCATCGGTCGGGCAATTACCTTGAAATTTGCAACCGAAGGTGCACGAATAATGGCGGTTGATATTAACGGCAGTG
>DYJH01000068.1 GCA_020723255.1 Desulfonema limicola
CTTTGTTTGATAGTTTTTTCATAACCTCTTTCGGTCGGAAAATAAAAAATAGCGCCTTCAAGTTTATCGGGCAGGTACTCCTGGAAAACGTAATCTTCTTTATAGTCATGAGCGTATATATAATCCTTGCCGTATCCCAGCTCTTTCATCAAAGAAGTAGGAGCGTTTCTGATATGAAAAGGTACGGGCAGCGGTCCTTCGCTTTTAACGGCTTTCTGCACCCGTCCGTACGCTTTGTAAACACTGTTGCTCTTGGGAGCAGTCGAAAGATAAATTGCAGCCTGGGCAAGCGCAAGCTCGCCTTCGGGCTGACCGATAAATTTAAAAGCTTCCATTGCATCTACTGCAACGCTTAAAGCATACGGATCGGCATTGCCGACATCTTCCGACGCAAATCTTATCATTCTTCGGGCTATATAAAGCGGATCTTCGCCGGCAGTCAGCATGCGGGCAAGCCAGTAGATAGCAGCATCGGGATCGCTTCCCCTCATACTCTTGTGCAGCGCAGATATCAGATTGTAATGCTCTTCGCCCGCTTTATCGTACAACAATGCCTTCTTCTGAAGAGCTTTCTCCAGATCTTTAAGCGTTATATTGATTTGTTCATCATCATGTGTCTTCTTTACTGCTGCTATTCCGGCGGCTATTTCAAGGCTGTTTAAAGCCATCCTGGCATCGCCGTCCGATATCCTTACCAGATGGGATATTACTTCTTCAGAAAGCGAAAGATTTAATTCTCCAAGCCCTTTTTCCTTATTCTTTAAGGCGTTGTCAATTATCCTTGAGATATCATCATCGGACAGAGTTTTTAATGTAATGACCCTGCATCGTGAAAGAAGAGGAGAAATGATCTCGAAAGAAGGATTTTCGGTTGTTGCGCCTATCAGTGTTATAAGCCCGCTTTCAACATGATGTAAAAACGCATCCTGCTGCGCTTTATTGAATCTGTGAATTTCGTCAACGAACAGAATCGTTTTTTTCTTAAAAAGTTTTAGCTGGTTTTTTGCTTCTTCAATAACAGCTCTTATTTCTTTAACTCCGGAAAGTACCGCAGAAAAATGCATAAAGTAAGCTTTTGTTTCACGGGCGATAATTCTTGCAAGAGTTGTCTTGCCGCATCCCGGTGGTCCCCAGAGGATCATCGAAAACACCTGGTCTTTTTCGATTGCATGCGCAATCAATGTGCCTTTTCCAACAATATGCGCTTGGCCTGCAAACTCGCCAAGGTTTCTTGGCCGCATCTTTTCGGCAAGCGGTTTTGCGTTGTTTTCTGTTTTTTCGGCGCTGTATTCAAAAAGATCCAAATTGTCCTCAATATCACTCAGGGCTGGGTTACAACACCCCGGCCCCCTTTATTAAGAGGTTACAACCCCCTGCCCCCCTTATTAAGGGGGAATCGGCATCTACTTTTTTTTACTGATCCCAGCTCTCTGACCTCTGGCCCCTGTCTTATGCCTGTCACCTTCTCTTTTTCTGAAAATAAGTTTGATCGGAGTTTTATCAAGCCCCGTGCTCAATCTGATCTGATTTAAAAGATAACGCTTATAAGAAAAATGAACCGAATCAGGATAATTTACAAAACAAATTAATGTCGGCGGCTTAACCGAAATCTGGGTGGCATAGTAAAATTTAAGTCTTCTTCCTTTGTAAAGCGATGGTTCCGTTTTGGCTACAGCGGATTCTAAAATCCTGTTCAGTTCACCGGTGCCGATACGAAAACTATACTGCATGTAAACTTCATCAACAAGATTAAAGATTTTTGAAACCCCAAGTCCGGTCTTTGCTGAAATCGTCATGGCCGGCGCAAAATTTATATATTTGGATTCATATCTTAACTGCTCTATGAATTTTTTCTTTGTCTTATCTCCCTTTTCTACAGTATCCCACTTATTTAAAAGAAAGAGACAGCCGCATTCCCGCTCATAAGCATATCCGGCTATACTTATATCCTGTTCCGTTATACCTTCTGAAGCATCTATGATTATAAGAGCGACATCACATCTATCAAGGCTTTTTAAGGCTTTTATAATTGAAAATTTCTCAATTTTTTTAGATACTTTGCTTTTTCTCCTTATACCAGCTGTGTCTATAATTAGATACTGTTTCCCCCTTATCTCACAAAGAGAATCGACAGAATCACGGGTAGTGCCGGGCACATCGCTTACTATATGCCGGTCTTTACCCAAAAGGCGGTTTATAAGCGATGATTTACCGGCATTGGGTCTTCCGATAACCGCAATTTTTATTATTTCCTGATAATTTTCGGAAACAGATTTTGGCAATATATCAACAAGATCATCGAGGAAACTCGCAACACCATAACCGTGCTCTGATGATAAAGAATACAGTTTTTCCATGCCAAGAGAATAAAAATCATAAAGATTAATCTCTTTTTCATCACCATCGATCTTATTAACGACATAAAAAACAGGCTTGGAAACTGATCTTAGCAATTGGACAATTTCTGCATCAAAAGGAGATACGCCGTTTTTGCCATCCAGCATCATTATGATAGCATCGGCGTCATCTATCGATTGCTTTACCTGTATTCGAACTTTGGAATCAATATCGTCTTCATCACCGGATGCAAAACCGCCTGTATCAACAAGAGTGAATTCAACTTCATTCCATATAGCATCTCTGTATATTGAGTCCCTTGTTACTCCGGGGAAATCATCAACTATAGCATCTTTAGTTCTTGTAACCCGGTTAAAAAAGGTTGATTTACCAACATTTTGCCTGCCTACTATAGTGACAATGGGTTTCATCAGTTATGAAAGTCCTCTTAAAAATAAATGAACCTGAAATATTTAGAACTTATATATCAAATATCAGGAGGATGTCAAAACAGAACGATTAATATATATATTTTTTGTTTTCCAATTTGATGGACTAATAAAAAAGCAACTTTATTCCGCAAACGACATATTTAGTTTTATTTGTTTTTTGGCATCAACGAAGACACCAAATTTTATCTGTAATATATCATTTTGTAATTATAAGAATTAATCGCTTATAAAATTGAAATGCGAAATAATAATTTTCACTTGACGTTTTATTAAACAGATATTATTATTCCTAAAATTTTTAACGGCCGCAGCCAGTATTGCAGTATTGCTCTATAAAGGAACGGTTCCTTTTAAGGCGTCTGTCTTGAGCCGGAATTTTGTAACATTTTTTAAGGAGAAAAGTATTTTGGCAAACGGAATAGTAAAATGGTTCAGCAACAAAAAGGGTTATGGATTTATTGAGCAGGAAAACGGCGAAGATGTATTCGTTCACCACTCAGCAATTAATGGAACCGGTTTCAAAACTCTTTCCGAAGGTGATAAGGTTACCTTTGATATCGAACAGGGTGAAAAAGGCCCTGCGGCTGTGAATGTCACAAAAATATAATCAATTTTAAAAAAATTAAAGGGCATCTCGTAAGGTTGAAGTTTTTAGACGGGACATTTGAAAAATATCTGGATCTGCCCGCATACAAATAAGGCATCCGCCTCAGCTGGATCTTTAGCATTAATACATTTTGTTGGTTTTATAAAATAAAGTGCATTATTTTGCTGAGGCTGTGCTGTGTGCAATATTTTAGCGCAAACTCTGTGCATATTTATTCCTTGGCTGCGGGTAAAACCGGTTAAGTTTATTCAAATGTCCTCAAGAGACAACCGACGACAGGATGCCTTTTTTGTTTTTATGAACAGACAACACAAAAGAGAAGTAGATAAACGCCGCACTTTCGGAATTATAAGCCATCCGGATGCGGGGAAAACAACTCTTACTGAAAAACTCCTTCTTTTCGGAGGCGCAATACAGCTTGCTGGAGCGGTAAAGGCTCGTAAAGCAGCCCGTCATGCAACAAGCGACTGGATGGCTATTGAAAGAGAAAGAGGAATATCGGTAACGACTTCCGTAATGAAGTTCAACTATAATGATTTCGAAATAAACCTTCTTGATACACCCGGACATCAGGACTTTTCCGAAGATACATACAGAGTGCTGACGGCTGTTGACAGCGCTCTAATGGTTGTTGACAGTGCAAAAGGCGTTGAGCCACAGACAATTAAGCTTATGGAAGTATGCAGAATGCGCAATACTCCCATAATTACTTTTATTAATAAGCTGGACAGGGACGGGCTTGCGCCCCTTGATCTCCTTGCTGATATAGAAGAAAGGCTCCAGATCGAATGCGCCCCATTATCATGGCCTATCGGCATGGGTAAAAATTTCAAGGGAGTATATAATATATACAAAAAAGAACTCAATATCTTTTCCGCTGCCAAAACCGTCAGAACTTCCGAAGCAATAACTATAACTGATCTTTCAGACCAAAGACTCGATGAAATTCTCGGAAGTGATGCAAACAGGCTCAGAGATGATATGGATCTTTTAAATGCCGCATCCACTCCCTTTGATTATGAACATTATCTGAAAGCCAATCAAACTCCTGTCTTTTTCGGAAGCGCCGTAAATAATTTCGGGGTAAAAGAACTTCTTGACGCATTTGTTGAAATGGCGCCGGCTCCTTTGCCCAGAAACACAGTTTCACGGAGCGTCTCACCTTACGAAGAATCTTTTTCAGGCTTTGTTTTCAAAATCCAGGCAAACATGGACCCGGCACACAGAGACCGCATTTCTTTTGTCAGGATATGCTCCGGAAAATTCACACGCGGAATGAAAGTAATTCATCAGCATACAGGCAAGGAAATAACGCTCTCAAATGCTACCATATTCATGGCGCAGGACAGGTCAAATATACAAGAAGCATACCCCGGAGATATAATAGGTTTGCATAACCATGGCAAAATTAAAATCGGAGATACATTTACGGATAAAGAACCTCTTAAATTTACAGGCATCCCCAATTTTGCCCCCGAACACTTCCGGAGAGTTCGTCTGTTAAACCCCATAAAAAACAAGCAGCTTCAAAAAGGTCTGTCTCAGCTCACCGAAGAAGGAACGGTTCAGTTTTTCAAACCACTTACTGGAAGCGGATACATTCTTGGAGCGGTAGGAATACTTCAATTTGATGTTACAATGGCCCGTTTGAAAGATGAATATGGCGCCGATGCAGTCACTGAATCTGTCGATTATACAAGAGCCCGCTGGATTAAATGTGAAGATAAAAAAAGACTCGAACAATTTGAAAAAGAAAATAGACATAACCTTGCTATTGATGCCGGAGGTCATCTGGCATATCTTGCCCGCAATGAATGGATTTTAGATTACGAAATGAAACAGTGGCCGGACATCTCGTTTTTAAACACAAGAGAGCAGGATTGATTATAAAAGATAAAAATAAGGCCGCAAATATAAGCGCCATGTTTAAAAATATTTCAGGCCGCTATGATCTGCTCAATACTATTATGACATTCGGCAGGGATAAATCCTGGAGAAAACATGTTGTAAAAGAAGCATCTCTTAAGCCGAACGCTCTTATCCTTGATGTAGGAACCGGAACAGGAAAAATTCTTCAAGAAGCGCTTATTTCAAACAACGGCATTAAAGCTTTCGGAGTTGACTTTACTTTGGAAATGATGCTTGCAGGAAAAGAGCAGCAAGACAATATTTCGTGGTGCTGTGCAGACGCCTTAAATCTTCCCTTTCCTGATTCCGTTTTTGATGCTGTCACATCAGGCTATTTGATCAGAAATGTAACGGATATACACCGCGCGTTTGCAGAACAAACACGTACTGCAAAACCTGGCGGCAAGATTGTCTGCCTGGACACATGCCCCCCTCCTGATAATTTCCTTCGTCCTTTCATTTTGCTTTATTTAAAGCTCGTAATTCCGATGCTCGGACTTGTTTTTGCCGGTAATAAAAATGCTTACCGCTATCTTACTTCAAGCACCGAAGCATTTAAATCACCCGAGGAACTATCTTTGATAATGAAAAATGCCGGACTTGATAACATAAGATTTCGCAAGTTTATGTTTGGAACGATTTCGATCCTATGCGGCACCCGCCCTTCATTGCAGCGTAATTTCCTTTCTTAAATTGCTCAGACATACAAAGATTTGATTAACTCACATCAAATCCCAAATCACATTTTAACGCATTACTCATGGTTGGTTTGGATGTTCAATCCTTCAACTTTTTTAAAGTCAGTCTCTGATCGTAACTTAGCAAGCAACTATTCTTCTGTCACGCGATGTCCCTATTGGCTTTCCCTCAGCACAAGGCCCATGCCGGAATACAAAAGACATTATCATTGTGATCCATGAATTCGCCTCGGTAGATGATCAAGGAAAAGGGGATAGGGGGGGTTCGGGGACGGGCATTGATATATTGATATAGCTTATTCTATTCTTTTGGATGATGGATGAAGGTCTATTCATCATATTTATTGAAGTAACAGAAAAGCAGCTATCTAACTTCGTTTTCCGGTATAAATCCCCCTGCCAGTTCTTTCTATCGTTCCTTTTTAAAGGCATTGCATAAAATACTTCTTATTTTATTATCTTCAATTCCGGTTTTTCTTTTTAAGCTCCACTATGCAACCAGCTGAAAATGTTCTGCCTTGCGGCAGTGCTTCGCAGCGGCCGTTGGGTTTCTGATCAATTTTAAATTCGTTCGCTAAATCCCGCTGCAAATAGTGGAGATGGAATAAAAAATAAGTTAACGCTATATTTTCGCTATATTTTCTTGCCTTAAGACATTTCAATTGTTATCATAATCCAGAATCCGGCTTTCCGGATAAATTATTTTTTGGAGAAAAAAGATGCAATTGGTTAAATTAGGAAAGAAAGGGCAGGTTTCGTTACCTAAAACTATTTTGCGGCAGGTGGGCATCTGCGGCGAAACGTCGCTTCTGGTGGATATCACGGATGACGGGGCTATTGTATTGAGACAGGCCGGTGTATATCCTATTGAAATTTATAGTGATGAACGGATAGCTTCCTTTCTGAAAGAAGACATGATGCCCCCGGAGCAGGCAGCCAAGATAGATCGTGCCCTGAAAAAATGAAACTTTTTTTTGATGCCAACGTAATTTTCACAGCCGCCCATAGCGCCCAAGGCATCTCGCGTGGATTGTTCCGATTGGCTGCTGCCGGGCAATTTACTCTCTGCACTTCCGCTTTTGCCTATGAGGGGGCCGTCAGGAATATACAGAAAAAGGCTCCGGACAAACTTGCGGATCTAACCATGCTGATACAACAGATGGTAATTTTACCTGAACCGCATCCTCAATGGGTCATCTGGGCAGAGCGGCTACCCTTGGCCGGAAAGGATGCTCCCGTGCTTGCTTCGGCCATACAGGTGAAGGTCGATATTTTTGTCACCGGTGACCGTCGCTATTTCGGCCACCTGTTCAGTCAGGTATTGGAAGGGGTAAAAATCATGACTCCGGATGATGCTTTAGAAACAGTGATTCTCCTATAATCAAATAGGAATAATCAATTTTTCTATTCCTCTTACCGGTATTACATATTACCGGAGGTGAATCCACGAAAGTTACAATAAAATGACAACAGATGAAATGATTATAATATTTATTTCTTGAACAAAACAGCATGCATGTTATAATTACTCATATTTGTTACGTTATTTTAGTTACAATAAGTTAATTAAACATATCAAGCATATACACAGACAGGCGAAACCATGGAAAATACGCATCCCATATTGGATAAAGCAGATATAGAACGCATCATCACAAGAATTGCCCATGAAATCCTTGAAGTGCATAAGGGCGCAGATAATCTCACAATAATAGGAATACAAACCCGTGGTGTTTTTCTGGCCAGAAGAATACAGGCATTAATAAAGAAAGTCGAAGGGGTTGAAATACCGACAGGAATTATTGATATTACCCTTTATCGTGATGACTGGACACGAATAAGCCACAATCCTGTTGTTCAGGCAACCGATATTTTCTTTTCTATAGACGGGAAACAAGTTGTGCTTGTGGATGATGTACTATTCACAGGCAGGACAGTAAGGGCTGCTATGGATGCAATTATGGACTATGGAAGACCGGACCGTATAGAGCTTGCAGTGCTTGTCGACAGAGGTCATAGAGAACTTCCTATCCAGGCAAATTATGTAGGCAAACATATTTCTACTGAGTTGCCTGAAACTATAAACGTACTTTTAACCGAGCATGACGGTATAGACAAAGTTATAATGGAAAAAATATAAATTATGGGTGTCAAAGATCATAAAAAATATGCTCCTGCAAAAATAAATATGGGTGTTATTTCAATTTCATCTACAAGAACAGAAGCAAACGATGAAAGCGGGGCATGGATAAAAAAACAGGCGATTAAGCAGGGGCATGATATAACATTTTATCAGGTTGTACCTGATGATGTTTATAAAATAACAGAGACAGTAAAGGAAGCCGTTCATCAGCAAAAAGTTCAGGCTCTCCTGTTGACAGGAGGCACAGGAATAAGCAGCAAAGATCTTACTGTTGAAGCTGTTCGTCCCTTGTTTGAAAAAGAACTGACTGCTTTCGGACCTGTATTCAGCCAGCTTAGTTTTGAAGAAATTGATTCGGCAGCCCTTTTATCCCGAGCCACAGCCGGAATTATAGGAAATGCTGTTGTTTTTTGCATGCCCGGCAGTTTGAATGCCTGCAAACTCGCTTGTAATAACTTAATTTTTCCGGAACTGGGGCATCTTATAAAACACATTACGGAAGGATAGCGCTTCATGGGAAATACAGATAGGGTATCCCAGAATCCTTTTCCCGGAACTCATATTCTGATGTTTCGGGGCGATGCCCAGACTTTTACTCTTACTGTTTCAGAACCTCTCAAAGGACGCGCATGGCTTCGGACAAACCTGGGCCAGGCAAAAACCTCAAGAAGAGAAATAATAAGAGAAGTATTTTATGATGAACCGCCTCTCGGAAGAAATTGGTTTGACCTTCCTATGAGAAAAATTAATGAACTTACTTTCAGTATTACAGTGCCTCTTTGTGAAGTCGGGCATTTCGAAGCAAAATGCTTATTTTTAAAAGAAGATGAAACCGATCCGATATGGCCTGACGGCCCCAATACTATAATAAATGTAGAACCTGCCGCAACCTGTTGCGCAAATATTATTTACAATGCATTCATAAGGCAGTTCGGACTCAACAAAGAAGGCAGGGGAACTGCAAATCCCACGGAAGATTATTGGATACAAAATCTCGATACAAAAGGCTACGCGGTAATACCTCCGTCAGGAAAATTCCGCGATCTTATCCGTGAGCTTGATTTTATTATAGGCAAACTGGGGTGCAGAGCTATTCAGCTTCTTCCTATTAACCCGACACCCACAATATACGCACGTATGGGCCGCTTCGGAAGCCCGTATGCGGCATTAAGTTTTACAGCTGTGGATTCTGCGCTGGCAGAATTCGACACACGGGCAACTCCGCTTGAACAGTTCATTGAACTTGTTGATGCCATTCATGCCCGCAGCGCAAAAATTTTAATAGATATAGCAATTAACCATACCGGATGGGCGGCATCTTTGCATGAAACAAATCCTGAATGGCTTGTCCGCAGCAAAGACGGGCACATTCAAGTGCCGGGAGCATGGGGTGTTCGCTGGGAAGACCTTACTATGCTTGATTACTCAAAGAAAGAACTGTGGAATTACATGGCGGATATATTTCTTGCATGGTGCCGCAGGGGCGTTGACGGTTTCCGCTGTGACGCCGGTTATATGATTCCAGTTCCTGCATGGCAGTTTATCGTATCTTTGGTCAGGGAGCAATTTCCTGATACTATTTTCTTTTTGGAAGGGCTGGGAGGCAAAATTTCAACAACCCGTGACATTTTAAACAGGGGCAACTTCAACCTGGCTTATTCCGAATTATTTCAGAACTATGACCGGGGCCAGCTTGAGCAATATCTTCCGGATGCGATTGCTATCTCTTCTGAAGACGGCATTCTTCTGCATTTTGCCGAAACGCACGATAACAACAGACTTGCTTCCCGTTCCAAAACATACGCCAAAATGCGGACTTCGCTTTGCGCTTTATTATCTTTTGAAGGATCTTTTGGTTTTGCAAATGGGGTTGAATGGTTTGCTACAGAAAAAATAAATGTGCACGGTTCATCTTCTCTTAACTGGGGAGCGGAAGAGAATCAGGTTGGGCATTTAAAGGTGATTTCAAATATTCTTAAAACTCATCCTGCTTTTTTCAACAAAACCGAATTGAAATTGATCCAGCATGGAGAAGGCAATCATATTACCCTCCTTCGCCATAATATTCCTACAGATAAAAAACTGCTCATAGTTGCTAACCTTGATGACAACAATCGAACTGTCGCTCTATGGGATGCTAAAAAATCCGGCATGAAGGAAACGACATATTTAGACCTTGTTACATCAAGGAAAATAGATGTGGAATTACATGGCAAATATCATTCATGCGTGCTTGATCCCGGCATGGTGCTTTGCCTTACAAGCGATGAAAAAGATCTTGATATTATAAATATAAAACCTGAAAAAGATTTTGTTGTTCCTGAAAAAGTTGCAAGACAGAAAATTAATGCAAAAGCGCTTGATATTTTGAGAACATACAATGGAAATAATGACATAGGAGATTTCGATATTGAAAAAGCGGCAGCATCTCTTGCCGACAATCCGACAGAGTATTGCAGGCGCTTGAATCCGTTCTCCGAAGAAACACGTGTAAAGATATGGAACTGGCCTGAAGATGTCAAACGGGAAGTCATGATACCTCCCGCATATTTTTTTATGGTGTTAGCAGACAAACCATTTCAAGCATTAATAACAGACCGGAATTATGTTTTATCCATTGAAGAAAGCCTGCCGCAGTCTGATGGTTTGTTTTTTGCTCTTTTTTCTCCTCATAAAACACCTGCAAAGAATCAGCAACTGACTCTAAAACTTACAGTTTACGAATCCGGGCGTGCAAAACATGCGAAAGCGCCTCTTCTTCTTCTGTCAGAACCGGAAGAAGTCAGAATTAAAAGGGTGTTCAGCCGTTCTCAACTGCTCAAAAATCCGATCGTTATGCTTGATACTAACGGACGTGGCGCAATGCTGCACATCCCTGTATTCTGGGGCATATTAAACAGCAAATACGATGCCCTTCTTGCGGCAAATACCAGCGCTGAATATCCTTCAGACAGGCTTGTTGTTTTCTCAAGGTGCCGTGCATGGGTCGTATATCAGGGTTTTTCTCAGGATGTCTGTTCTGATTGCTTCGATTCTTTTGAATTTGATTACAAAAGAGGAGGTCTCTGGCGCTACCGTATTCCAACAAGCCAGGGAGAACATATCCATCTTAATATAAGACTTCACATGGTAAGCGGCGAAAACTCAGTCCGCATCATTTTCAGCCGTCTTTATTCAAATAATCAGGACAGGACTCTGTCTGATGATAAGACCATAAAACTTATATTAAGACCTGATATCGAATACAGAAATTTTCACGAATCTACCAAAGCGTACAAAGGGCCCGAACACTCTTGGCCTGCTGCAGTAAAGGCAAAGTCTTCAGGATTTATGTTCGCGCCTGAGGGAGAACGCGCACTTTTTGTCGATACAACAAAAGGTGATTTTATTTCTGCACCCGAATGGCAGTATATGGTGCATAGATCTCTGGAAGCCCAAAGAGGCCTTGATCCGAATTCGGACCTGTTCAGTCCGGGTTATTTCCAAATTTTTCTGAAAGGAGGGGAAGAACTTGTTTTATCTGCCTGCGTTGATAGTGAAACAAAACATAAACCCGCCGGTCAGAGTTCTGCCGAAAAAGCCGATTCATCTTCTGCAAAGCGTCTTGCTAGCCTGAAAATCGATGAAGCAATGAGTTTGGCTCTTGACCACTATATAACCAAAAGAGGCTCTTATAAATCCGTGATAGCCGGATTTCCCTGGTTTCTTGACTGGGGACGTGATTCTCTTATATTTGCAAGAGGAATGATTGCAGGAGGCAGGAACAAAGAAGCGGAGCTTGTAATAAAGCAATTCGCAAGGTTTGAAAAAGACGGAATGATTCCAAATATGATAATTGGAAACGATGCGGGAAACAGAGACACTTCCGATGCGCCATTGTGGCTTTTTACAGCCTGTTCCGAATTAGTCAAGGCCAAAGGCGAAGATTCATTTCTTAACCAAAAGCTGGATGGCAGGGACATTCGAAGCATACTGATTTCAATTGCTGCCCGTTTGATCTCCGGCACTCCAAATGGAATATATATGGATCCCGATTCCGGATTTTTGTTCAGTCCTGCTCATTTTACATGGATGGATACCAATTATCCTGCATGCACTCCACGGGAAGGTTATCCGATAGAGATTCAGGCTCTGTGGCATAAAGCTCTTTTGTTTCTTTCCCTAATTGATCATTCAGATTCGTCAGACAAATGGAAAGATCTTGCGTCAAAAGTTCAAAAATCTATTTATGAATTCTTCCCGCTTAAAGAAGGCTATCTTTCAGACTGTCTTTACGCTCCATCCGGAGTAAAAGCCAAAAAAGCCGAAAAAGATGATGCATTGAGACCAAACCAGCTTCTTGCAATAACTCTCGGCGCTGTTTCGGTTTTTAACTTGTGTGAACAAATTCTTTCCGCTTGCGATAAACTGCTTGTTCCCGGGGCAATCAGAAGCCTCGCCGACAGGTATGTAAACAGGCCGCTTGAGATAAAACATAATGGAATTGCCCTTAATGATCCGCATAAACCATATCAGGGAATTTATGAAGGAGATGAAGATACCAAACGTAAACCTGCATACCATAATGGAACGGCATGGACTTGGCTTTTCCCCTCTTTTTGTGAAGCGTGGGCTATGACATATGGGAGTAAAGCCAATTCTACCGCTTTATCTTTACTTTCTTCTTCAGCCCAGCTCATAATATATGGGTGCACCGGTCATGTGCCTGAAATAATTGACGGAGATTATCCTCATAAACCAAGAGGATGTGATGCGCAAGCGTGGGGCGCAAGTGAACTGCTGCGCGTATGGATACAGCTTTCAAGAGGATATTAATTTATGAAACATATACAGCCTTTTCAGGTTTTTCCAATTATACCGGAATCCTTGTCTTTTCTCGATACATTGTCCAGAAACCTGTGGTGGAGCTGGCAAAACGATGCAAAAGAACTTTATAAAAGAATTGATCCTAAGCTCTGGGAAAAATCTGAACAAAATCCTATTGTTTTTTTAACAAACACGCCGAAAGAACGGCTTGAAGAACTATCAAAAGATGGGGGATTTCTTATCCATCAGAAACGAATTAAAGAAAAGTTTGAAAGCGCTGTTAGTTCAGGACTTGATATTTCGGATTCTCCTTTTCAGCCTTATGATAATATTGCATATTTTTCAATGGAATTCGGCATTCATGAGAGCATCCCTCTGTTTGCAGGCGGACTCGGAGTGCTTGCGGGAGATCATCTGAAAGCTGCATCTGACTTGAAGCTTCCAATGGCAGGAGTTGGGCTGCTTTATAAACATGGATATTTCCGACAGTTTTTGAGTCAGGATGGAATGCAACAGGAAGAATACCCTGAAACAGATTTGTACAAAATTCCGGTTGAAAGGGCGCGCAATATTTCAGGAAATGAATTATATGTGACAGTAAACGGGCCAAATGGCGTTATCCGTGCGCGTGTCTGGAAGTTAAACATAGGACGTGTTCCTCTTTATTTGCTGGATACCAACCTTTCTGATAATTCTCCTGAAATCAGAGATATCACAGCCAGTTTATACCCTGCAAATCAGAATAAACGCCTTGCCCAGGAAGTACTGTTGGGGATAGGCGGCATGCGCGCTCTGGAGGCTATGGGAATATCTCCTACAGTAGTTCATCTTAATGAAGGCCACTGTACTTTTGCAAGCATTGAGCGCATTTCTCAAATTATTTCAAAACACAACACCGATTTAAAAACAGCGCTTGAAATAGTTCCCCGCTCCACAGTTTTTACAACACATACACCTGTTATTGCGGGCCATGACGTATTTCCTGCGGAAATCGTAAAACCTTATATAGAAGATTATAAAGAAAAAATTGAAACCAGCGAAAAGGAAATACTATCATGGGGAAAACCTGCATGGAAAGATTCTGAAGGCCAATTTTCAATGTTTATACTTGGCCTGAAAATGGCCCAATATTGCAACGGAGTCAGTAAGCTTCATGGTTCTGTAGCCCGTAAAATGTGGTCTCATGTCTGGCCCGGCAGACCGGTTGATGAAATACCAATAACACATATCACAAACGGCGTTCATGTGCCTACATGGATATCCTATGAAATATCACTTCTGCTAGACAGATATCTTGGTTCAGGATGGAATAAACACCCATGGAACCCTGAAATTATTAACCGGATCGATGGAATTTACGATGAAGAGCTTTGGCATGTGCATGAAATGAACCGCACCAGGCTTGTTCGCATATGCCGCGAACTTATGATAAAACAATATGAAAAGCGCAACACTCCTAAAATGATAATGAATGATGTTGAATCCGTTCTTGACCAGGATGCTCTTACAATAGTATTTGCCCGCAGGTTTGCAACATATAAACGATCTCACCTTTTATTTATGGATCCCGATCGCCTCGAGTCGATTCTCACGTCCAAAACCCACCCTGTGCAGATTATTTTTGCAGGCAAGGCGCATCCAAAAGATCAGGAAGGAAAGGACCTTATAAAATTTGTAATACGATTTGCTCAAAATCCTCAATTAAGACACCACCTGATTTTTTTGGAAAACTACGATATAAATATAGCAAGAGTGCTTATTCAGGGGGCTGATGTCTGGCTGAACACTCCAAGGCGTCCATTCGAAGCATGCGGCACTTCAGGCATGAAAGCCGCTATAAACGGAGGGCTTAATGTCGGCATACTTGACGGATGGTGGTGTGAAGGCTACTCCGAAGGAAGAGGCTGGCGAATCGGAAAAGGAGAAGAATTTTTTGACTCAGAATATCAGGATAATGTTGAGAGCCAGGCATTGTATAATGTTCTTACAGATGAAGTGATCCCGTGTTTTTATGACAAAAAAAACAGCAACTACTCTCAAACATGGCTGAGTAAAATAAAAGAATCAATGAAAATGGCTTTAAAGCATTTTTGCAGCCATGTGATGGTCTCAAATTATACAAAGAATTTTTATGTTTCGTCGGCAAAAAACAACAGGAACCTTTTGTCAAACAATGCTTCGGAAGCAAAAGCTCTTTCTCTGCAAAGAGAGCGCCTTCAATTGCTTTGGAAGCTCATAAGGATAGAACACCCGAAAAGAATAAATCAAGGGCCTTTCAGGGTTGGCGATACCATCAATGTTTCAACGGAAGTTTTTCTCGGAGAGATTACTCCTGATGAAGTAGATGTGCAGTTATACTATGGCCGCATACAATCCCTTGATTCAGTAACTGAAGGCAAAGTGGAAATAATGACCGTCGAACATGATCTGGGGGCCGGCTGCTATATATATAAATGTGCTATCACTTGCCAAGACACCGGAAGATTCGGATTAACGGCCAGAGTAATGCCAAAAGGCGACGATTGGATAAAAAATACTCAGGAATTCTTAACCTGGGCATGATTGATGGACTTATAAAAGGATAAACTGATGTCTTCCAGCTTGAACAAGAATCCGCGAATACTTATTGTAACACCCGAAATAACTTATCTTCCTGAAGGAATGGGAAATATTACCAATAATCTAACTGCAAAAGCCGGCGGGCTTGCCGATGTTTCCGCCGCATTATTAAGCGCTCTGTTTGAACATGGAGCAGACGTGCATGTTGCTCTTCCTGATTACAGGGGAATTTTTAACGCCCAGCTTGCTCACATTTTTGGCAAAGAATTGGATTTAATCCGCAGGAAAATGCCTGATGAAAGAATTCATCTTGCCGAAGACAAAGTTTTTTACTACTTAAATCATGTCTATTCAAATTATGGATGGGAAAATTTAAAAATAGCGCTGTCCTTCCAGCGTGAAGCAATAAATAATATAATTCCCCACGTAAGGCCGGATCTGATCCATTGCAATGACTGGATGACCGGCCTGATACCTGCTATGGCAAGAAAGATGGGAATTCCATGTCTTTTCACCATACACAATATTCACACTACCAAAACTTTTCTTTCGAATATCGAAGATGCAGGCATTGACGCAGCTTCCTTCTGGCAAAATTTTTATTATGAGAAAATGGCGTATGATTACTGGGGAACCCGCGAATCAAATCCTGTTGACCTCCTCACAAGCGGAGTTTTTGCGGCCCATTATGTAAACACGGTAAGCCCGACTTTTTTAAGCGAAGTAATTGAGGGAAAACACAATTTTGTCGAGCCTCATCTCAGACAGGAATTGTCAAATAAATGGTATGCAGGATGTGCGACAGGAATTCTGAATGCTCCTGATCCCACTTTTAATCCATCCAAAGACAATGAAATTTTCTTTAAATATGGAGCAAATAATTTTAAAGAAGGAAAACTTAAAAACAAACAAGCTTTTCAGAAAATGCTGGGTTTGACAGAAGACGACCGGGCTCCTTTGCTTTTCTGGCCTTCCAGACTGGATTCAATACAGAAAGGATCAGAACTTCTTGCTGATATTCTTTATAAAGTAGTATCTTCTTACTGGGACTTAAATCTTCAAATCGTTTTTGTCGCAAATGGTGAATATCAGCAGCACTTTAGAAACATAGTTGACTTTCACCATTTTCACAACAGGGTGGCTGTATGCAATTTTGACGAAAGACTTGAACACATTGCATATGCAGCTTCGGATTTTGTGCTTATGCCATCTCGGTTCGAACCCTGTGGACTTCCACAGATGATAGGTATTATTTACGGTTCTCTGCCGATAGTTCACAACACAGGAGGGTTGCATGATACCATAACAAACCTTGATGTGAATAAAAAAACAGGAAACGGGTTTTTATTTGATTATTATGATACGCAGGGACTTTTCTGGGCAATCGGTGAAGCCATTAATTTTTATAAAATGCCCTCGGATGTGAAACAAAAACAAATAAAAAGAATTATGCAGCAAAGCATTGACAATTTTAATCATTCCGTCACAGCAAAGAAATATATAAATCTTTATGAAAAGATGTTGCAACGCCCGCTAATCAGTAATCCTTGATGATTATATAACGATTGGAAATCACAATGGCAAATGAAGAAAGATTTTATAGTAATGACCCTTTCCTTAATCTATACCGGGATTCCCTTGAAAAACGCGCAAAGAATATTATTGATAAAGAATTTCTTCTTACCAAGGGCAATAAAACTCTTGCCGATTTTGCTTCCGGTCATAACTACTTCGGTCTTCATTTTTTAAACAACCAGTGGATTTTCAGGGAGTGGGCTCCAAATGCAGATCGTATGTTTTTGATAGGGGAGTTTACCGGATGGCAGGAAAAAGATAAATACGCCTTAAATAAAATCAGCGATTCCGGAGTATGGGAGATAGCGCTTTCCGAAGAAGAATTGAAGCACAAAGATCTCTATAGATTAAGGATTCACTGGCCCGGCGATAAAGGAGACAGAATACCATCATATGCGACCCGTGTAGTTCAGGATCCGCGCACTCTTATTTTTAATGCCCAGATATGGTTTCCTCCTTTTTCTTATAAATGGCGTTTACCGGATTTTAAATGTTTCATAGAGGCTCCTTTTATTTATGAAGCCCATATTGGCATGGCCCAAGAAGAAGATAAAATCGGGACTTTTAGAGAATTTACAGATAAAATACTCCCGCGCATCATATCTTCAGGTTATAATATCCTCCAGCTTATGGCGATTCAGGAGCACCCATATTACGGATCTTTCGGATATCAGGTTTCCAATTTCTTTGCCCCTTCATCCCGTTTTGGCAGTCCTGAAGATTTAAAAGAACTTATCGATTCAGCTCACTCGGCAGGCATCGCCGTTTTGATGGATATAATTCATTCTCACGCCGTTTCAAATGAAGTTGAGGGCTTGAGCCGGTTTGACGGCACATTGTACCAATATTTTCATGACGGGCCTCGAGGAATTCACAGCGCATGGGATTCCCGATGTTTCGATTACAACAAACCGGAAGTACTTGGGTTTCTGCTTTCAAACTGCAGGCACTGGCTTGAAGAATATCATTTCGATGGATTCAGATTTGATGGTATAACAAGCATGTTATATCTCCATCATGGTTTGGGGAAAGTATTTACATCATATGAAAACTATTTTAGTAATGATGTTGATGAAGACGCTCTAACTTATCTTGCCTTAGCAAATAAACTGATACATGATATCAGGCCGGATGCCGTAACCATAGCTGAAGATATTAGCGGAATGCCCGGACTTGCGGTTTCAATCTCACAAGGAGGTTTCGGATTTGACTACCGTTTTTCTATGGGTATACCCGACTTCTGGATACGGCTTGTTAAGGATTCTTATGACGAAGAATGGCAGACCGGCTATCTCTGGTATGAACTCAACAACAGACGCATAGAAGAAAAATCCATAAGCTATTGTGAGTCACACGATCAGGCTCTGGTTGGGGATCAATCCCTCATTTTCAGGCTGATAGGCGTCGATATATACGATCATATGGCTATAAGTGACGATAATTTTCGTGTTGACAGAGGAGTCGCTTTACACAAATTAATCAGGCTAATTACTTTATCCACCGCGGGAAACGGGTATTTAAATTTCATGGGAAACGAATTCGGGCATCCGGAATGGATAGACTTTCCAAGGGAAGGCAACAACTGGTCATATCATTATGCAAGGCGTCAGTGGCATCTTGTTGACGATCCTTTATTAAAATATCATCTTCTTGCAAATTTTGACCGCGACATGATCGCCCTTGCAAAACAATTTCATATTCTGGAATCTTCGGCTCCGATGCTTTTATATGAAAATACATATGATAAGGTTATTGCATTCAGGCGGGCCGGTCTTTTATTTGCTTTCAATTTTCACCCTACATCTTCTTTTACAAATTACTGTTTTGATGCTCCTCCCGGAACATACCGCATGATCTTTGACAGTGATGCCTTAGAGTATGGAGGCTATGGCCGACTTATTCCTGACCATGAGCATATAACAATTAACGATGAGACAAAAGACTCAACGCGTCAGTTTATCAGCTTATATCTCCCCACACGTACGGGAATAGTTCTGAAATATAGTAAAAAGAGATGAGTAAAAAGTCATTTATTGACTTGCTGCGATTTCATCAATAATGATAATTTCGTAAAAAGTCAAAAAATGACTTTTTACTCAGCGGGAGAGGGATTCCCTCTCCC
>DYJH01000069.1 GCA_020723255.1 Desulfonema limicola
GAAAAATCACGCTTTGAAAGTTCCGGTATTTTTATAATCGGCAGCATATACATTGTGGGAACTCCGGTAAACCATGTAACCTTTTCTTTTTCTATAAGATCTGCAAATAGCAAAGGATCATAGGATTCCATTAAAATAATTTTTTGTCCCAATAAAAACGCCACATTGAAAAATATCTCAATTCCAGTCATATGTGCCCACGGCGCTGCGAGAAGAAGTACGTCCTTATCTGTTAAGTGCCAGACTTCTTTGATAAACGCCTTGGAGTTGCACAGCAGAGAGTCATGGGAATGAACAACTCCTTTGGGAACACCAGTTGTCCCCGAAGTATATAATATCATCAGGATATCGGACGAATCGGGCATATTTGTCTCAATTTCCGATAAATCCCCGGCAGCAGAGTTGGTAAGGCTATTAAAAGATAAAAACGGCTCTTTAACGGCATTCTCTTTACCATAAACTACTACATATTTAAGTGGGGAAGAATTTTCTTTGATTTCTTTTGCAGCTTTTGAGAATTTGTAATTATCAAATTCATCAACTGTAACCAGAATCTTGCAACCGGAATCTTTTATAAAATATTCAAGCTCCATTTTGCGATAGCGGGAATTGATAGGAACTGCTATTAACCCGGCTCTCACAGATGCAAACCATGCAATTAATACTTCCGGATGATTCGGCCCCCAAATTCCCAGCCGGTCCCCTTTTTTCATACCAAGGCCAAGAAGGTTTGCCGCCAGATTTTTTGTCAACAGATCCAGTTGTCTCCATGTTATTTTTCTTTCTCCGTACACCATCACTGTTTCATCCGGTTTTTGTTTTACCCATTTACTCAGAATATCTCCGGCAGTTTCTCCCTCTTGTTTTGTCCAATACTTTGAATAATCAATATTAATCATATTTATATTTTCCTACATAGTTTATAATGCCCGTACAATGTTTAATATCATTAACAGAAGCACTATCTGGAGGCAAGGACAGAATCTATTTTAAACAAATTACACTTGACACCTGTTGTGTACTGTGTTTTTTATGTAAATCATGAATATTATTATTGATTGGTTTCTCACTGAACGAGTATCTCCATGAAAAATCCATACGTCTTGTTGATCGCTCCGCCCACCGATCTGTTAGGTATGCCATCGCTGGGGTTAGGTATTTTAAAAGCCGGCCTGGTGAAGCGCAATATAGCTTGCCGAATAATTTATACGAACCGGATTTTCCTGGACGCTATGGGAATAGAACTTTACCAGGACATGCTGAAAGGCTTTTTTAATAACCTCATTATTGAATGCCTCTTTGCACCTCTTGCTCATGAGGGACTCGCTGTCATTAGGGCCGAAGACCTGAAAGGTGCGGAAATGCCGGCTGAGTTACGCGAATATCATCGTATCCTCGGCGCCCTGAATACCGATCTCTCCGATCAGATACTGCAAGAAGGTCAGAACAGATGCCGGCGATTTGTCAAGACATGTGCCGAAGAAATCATTCAATTGCATCCGAAAATATTAGGTTTTTCAAACTCTTTTATGACTACCAATGCTGCGATTGCCATCGGGCGGGAGGTTAAGCAATCATTGCGGGATGTCCTTTATGTTGTGGGCGGCAGTAACTGCCAAGGAACCATGGGAGAGGAACTGGCTAAGGCTGTTTCAATTATCGATTATGTATTTCAGGGGGATGCGGATAATGATTTCCCGGATTTCTGTGAAAGGTATATCAGCAATCGAGTCCTGCCGCCGTCCAAGCTGATCAAGTGTCTTCCTGTTCTTGATTTGGATACGGCGCAGGTTCCTGATCACAGCGATTTCTTCAAGCAACCTGGCATGGCCCAGCAATCCGCAATACTTTCCTTTGAGAGTTCACGCGGTTGCTCATGGGGGCAGAAGAACCGTTGTAAATTCTGCGGCGAAAGCGAAGATTTATCATATCGCCTGAAATCTCCTGAACGTATGATAGAGGAGCTTTTTAACCTCCGTGAGACATATCCGGATGTTAAGACTTTTTTTGCAGCCGATGCCATTTTCCCGGAAACTTATATCAAAGATGTATTGCCTCGCCTCATAGACGGCAATTTTAACAGGAAACTAATATGTGAAACAAGGGCTCACCTTTCACCGGAACAGATTGCCTTGATGAAAAAGTGCGGCATTGACCGCATTCTTGTTGGTATCGAATCGCTTTCGACCCGAATATTGAAAATTCTCAATAAGGGGTCAAGCGCTTTAAATAATATCAGGCTGTTGCGGGATTGTCTCGAAATAGGAGTAGATGTTGTATGGCTTTTAATGTTGGGTATTCCCGGAGACAGGGCTGAAGATTATGAAGAGCAGTTTCTTATGCTGCCGTGGATAGAACATTTGATGCCGCCTTCAATTGGTCTGATGCGCATCCAAAGATTCAGCCCCTTTTTCGAGAACCCCGAATCGAGCGGCATCACAGGGGTGCAACCGCTTCCGGTGTATAGACACGCTTTCCCTGATACAATGGATACAAATAGACTGGCCTACTATTTTAACGCAAGCTATCCGTCAGATGCCCGCAATAATTCTATCCTGATGTCGTCATTGATCCATCAGGTGAGAAGCTGGCAAGAAAAGTGGCGCAACACGCCTGCGCCGGAATTGTCCGTACGTTCCATCGATACTGATAAATGGGAAGTTAGGGATACGCGAACTTGTGCGATAGCCTCGTCCGAGGTGATCGATGCCGAGGAATATTTGCTCCTTAAGAAATGCCGCCAAGGGCTTTTCCTGGATCTGAAACCTTTCGGTAGGCTTGTTAACCGATTGCTGGAAAAAAACTACTTGTTGAGGGTTGATGGACGGCTGTTGTCACTTGTTTGTGAGGCCCCCTCATTCGACCATAAGGCATAAGTAATATATATAATATCCCTATTATCACCTTTATTGTTTTTGTTGATTTTTACTGTTGTTACTGCTATTTAAAATATGTCTATTATAATTTTTTTTTCGCGAAAATATTTCAAATTTTAAACAAACCGATATATTTTTATGTTAGCCGAGTGTGCTTCAAAGCCAAATAACTTCTCCGTTTCAATGGAGTCGGGTTTAGATAAATACAGCAAGGCGCCCCATCCAATCCGTTACGGGAATTATATAAGGATCCGAACAGAAGATTACGAATATATTTTTGATTTAAACGGCAGGGCAAAAATCATTAGCGGAAAGCGTGGTGATTGGTCTCGTGAAGACTGGCTGAAACTCACAAAAGGAAATGATTGGATATTTTACACTGCAGGTATGGGCTACAGTAATGCTTTCACATATGAAGGCGAATACTACACACTATGCCTCAATTATAATTCCAACTCGGTTTTCGACTACAGGCCATTTAAAAGCCAATATGTTTTGAATGCCCTTGATTCCCTTCAATGCTTTGTAAGTAATTTAAAGGATATTATCGATGAGCCGGCTTATTCAGAGAGTAGGGCGCTGCTGAAAAAAATAATCAATAATAATTCCGGTTTGCCCAAACCCGATATTCACAATATAATTGAAAGCTCTATATCTGTGCTTCCGCCGGACACCCGACATTCGGATTACGATGTTATCCCTGTTATTATCGCGGACGGATGCTTATACAACTGCAATTTTTGTTCGGTCAAATCCAATGAAAAAATTAACTTACGCGACGAAGCGAATATAGCTCGGCAGCTAAATCAATTAAGAGGGTTTTACGGCGAAGATATTATCAACTATAATTCAGTGTTTCTCGGCAATCATGATGCATTGGTTGTAAAGGAAAGCATTGTGGCATTTGCCATAGGTGAATCTTATAAACTTATAAAGAATACCGTGATGCTTGATAATTATCTATATTTATTCGGCAGCATCTTTTCATTCCTGAACGCTGATGAAAAGATTTTCAGCATGCTGGATGATTCTCCATTTCACACGTATATCAATATCGGCTTCGAATCATTCGACCAAACAACACTTGATTTAATCGGCAAACCCGTAAAAGCTGATGATTCGAAAAAAGCTTTTAAGCGTATGATTGAAATAAATCGAAAATACAGCAATATTGAAATTACCGGAAATTTGATCATCGGATCACAACTACCCGCATCTCATTTAACGTCCATGCAAGACTTTATGAATGAAAACATTACGGACCGTTCTAACAAAGGCTGTATTTATCTCTCTCCACTGTTAGGTGAAAGGGATAATAACGAGATCAAGAGGAAATTTCACACAATAAAATATACCCTTAGAATGCCGGTGTATGTTTACCTAATACAGAGATTATAGAAAACGATATCTATTAATATACCGGCATTGCTTCAATTATGCTTAAAGGGCACCTGGTTTGTATGATATTTGTAATTTTAAATCCAGCTCTTTCTATAATCATTCTGAATTCAGGCTCACTACGCTCCAAGCCACCGGATATGGTCAGCATGCTTATATCCACAAGTTTGCCGAAAGAAGGTTCATTTCCTATCGTTATTAACCTTTCGATTATGAGCAGTCTGCTTTTGTCTGACATCGCCTTATGACAGACCTTAAGAATGGCTAAGGCATTGTCATCATCCCAATCATGTATTACTCGCTTGAAGATATAAGCATCACCACCTCCTGGCGCCGACCGGAAAAAATTACCGGGAACAAGTTCACAACGCTTTCTCACGCCTTGTTTTTCCATGATACTTATAGCTGCTTCATCAGCTGCTCTTAGATCGAAAAGCTTACCTTGCATTTCAGGGTTGATCTTAAGAATTTCAGCAAGCAAAGCTCCGTGTCCACCTCCTACATCCACAACGGTCTTATGTTGTGAAAAGTCGTATGCATTGAGAATAGGTTCCAATTCATGGCTTGAAAAACTGGTCATTGCTTCATTAAACTGCTTAGTAACTTCTATATTCCGGTTCATATAATCATGAACATCCATACCATGAACATGTGCAAAGGCAGGCTTGCCGGTCCTGACACTGTAAAGCAACTCACCTTCTACAGACCATGACCAAGGTTCACCTACCATAATGGCATAACCGGCAAGAGAATCCGGTACACCGGTTTTCAGGGGTTTAGCAAGCTGCGTCATATGAAAATAACCGACTTCGTCTTCACTGAATATTCCCAAACCTGATAGAGCTCTCATTACACGATAAAGAGCACGAGGATGGGCGCCGACTATCTGAGCAATTTCCTGGGTGTTTTTTGGTCCTTCATCAAGGAGATCTGCAATTCTAAGCTTTGCTGCAACATAGATTAACTGTGTTATTCTACTTCCGTGTATCATATGCATAAGCTGCATTTCTTCTGATGGTTGCTTTTTGACGTCAGGATTATTTTTTTCGGTCATTGGTTTTCTCCTTTTTACTGATTCATCAATTTTGATGCATTCGTAAAAAGTCAAAAACCGACTTTTTACTCTGCGGGAAAGGGTTTTCCCTCTCCATCCACTTGAAGTAAATTCAAGTGGTTTCACCCTCACCCCAGGCCGGAGCTTACCCGCCCTCGGCCTGTTGATGGGCTTTTTATGAGTCCATCAACTTTGACCACAACGGCAAACCGGTGTCTTCATCAAAGCACCGATTGAAAGCGGGACCATCAAAAGCTTCGAGCATGAACTCACATGCAAATACTACTGTACCGGATGCAAGATGCCCGCCGAAGGATTTTCCCGATTCATCTGATAGAATTATGTGCGCGTGTACAAAAGGCTTTCCGTCTTTTAAAGATATATTTCCGGACAGTTTTGTGATCTCTAACGGGTAGTCGAAGGAATAATACTGGTATATTCGGGTTTTTTGATTATAAAAACCGATGCGCGCCTTTTGAACCGCACCTATCGCTTCGATTCGTCCAAGCTTAACACAGCGCTCTGTAGTTATGTTAGTAAGTTCTTCCAATAGATCGCAACCATGACCGAGCTTCCCCATCACAATCTCTTTCGATTCTACGAGCCTGAATTCCGTCATTTAACTATTCCTTAACATTTTTTTTATACCATTTTCCTGCTTCGTCTTGCAGCCATTCACCCGGCGCTGCATTTTCAGCGATTTTCAATGCACGGCGTTTGCCAACAAGATCTATATCTGCTCCCTGCTGTTTGGCTATAGCTGCATAAACGGCTTTTCTGTCGTTGTTTTCATCGGTTATGATCTGTTCGTTGCCTTTGTTACCGGGCACTAATTCAAGATATCCCAAATTATTTTCACCTATGACACCTTTTGTTTTCAGTTCCTGGATTGCCGGCGCCCTTTGCAGCATTCTTGCCTTTATATCATTTGCTTCCAAGGCATATGTAATGCAACAGCAGGCAAAAACCATCAGCACAACAAGAAAAATTATCTTTGAACTCTTATTTGTTATCATTTGTTTATTCCTCTTAGTATGGTGCATATTTTATTTGTTATTTTGCTTTGTCAATATCGCCGAAAAAATCATCGAGAGCTTTATCCACTTTTATATTTACATCAATTATAATATGTATGGGTTTGATTTCAACAGGCGCTAATGCCACCTCATGATGAGTGTTGCATCCAAGAAAACAGAGAAAAGATAATACGGCAAATTGAGTTATTAATTTCTTTATCATAAGCACATCCCTATAGTTTATTTGGTTTTTAATATATCTTTATAATATAAAATTTTATCAAGAGGAACAATAAAATTTATATCCAGTCTTATTCCCTGAAACCGCGAGCCTTCCTGTGCAGATTTAACCCTTAAAAAACCGCCTGTTTTTTTATCATATTTAAACGGCAAAACGTCAGCCGGCTTTCCGTCAAACTGCAAGTTTAAAAGAAGGTTTTCTTCATCTGTTGAAAATTTAAGCTTAGCCCAGTCATAAATGTAATTTTTCAAAGCTTCCAGTGTAAGCTCAATTTGTGCGAATTGGGAGGTGCCCGGAATAAGATTTTCACTCATAAGTTTAGCTTCTGCAAGGTGAATAGTTCCTCCATCTCCCGGAGTCGAATAAAGAAAACCATCTGCAAAAATCAACCTTCCCTTGCGTAATTCAATAGGTATTTTGCCGCTGACGGTTCCATTTCCTTCGGCTCTGGCAAGGCCAAATTGTTCGATTAATTTTGCAAGGTTTAACCGGTCGCAAAATAGCATAAGATTTAGATCTTTATTTGAAGCAGAAACCCTCAAAGCAGTTGTATATACAGCTCCGCCGCACCATTTGAACCGGCTCTTTTCAATAAATAAAGCATGTTGGGGTTCAATTTGAAAATCAATTACGCCATCGGTTAATAATATAGACCCGATAGATGCTCTGCCAAAAAAGAGCTTTTGCTCAGTTGCGCTTGTCAAAGAAGGCACATTCGGGAAAGTTAAGTTTGCTTTTATACCTTCAATACTTATTCCTTTTTCTTCATATTTAAACGATCCTTCTTCAATACTTGCATTCATAAAACCCGTAAGCTTCTTTTCTTTGAAGTTTAGTTTGCCATTTAATTCTGCATTGCCTCCAAAGAACATTCCTATTGCATGGGGAAAAAGCCTGTAAAAATCCATATCTGAAGATAATTTAAATTTTTCTGTATCGAAACTGATTTCGGTTTCGTAACCATTTGAAGCAAATAAATCTGTATTTCCAAGAAAATCAAGGTTCATCCCTTTAAACGGAATACTAACATACCGGCCATTATAAAGAAACCCCGAATCAGTTGGTCGGATAGATCCTGAAAACGTTCCTATGTTTATATTTTTCCATAAAATTTTTTTGGCGACCACGATACCTTCGGATTTTATGCTGCTTAAAGGCCATCTAAAAGGCATGGTTCCGTCGATGCCGGATATCGCAACCTGTAATTTGGAATCTTTGAAATCAACATCATTGAATTTTACGAGATTGTCACACACTAAATCAGATCCCGAATTTTTATAAAATTTGCCGGCTAAAGAAAATGAGGGGATATCTGTTACTGCGGAACCTGCAATAAATATTGCGGGGTTCAAGCTAATATTATAAACGCCTTTTATAGTAGATTTGTTAATAAGGTCTGCGTTTCCGTTAACATAGATTCCTGGCGTTTTGAAAGAAAGGCTGCTGCTTAACCCTGTAAAACCTAAAATTGAAGCAATATATTTGAAATTACTCTTATCTTTTTTCCCTTTTCCTGATAATTCAAATTTTATATTTTGAGATGAAACGTCAAAATTTTGAAATTTTATTAACGAGTTGGCGTTAATTTTTTCTTTTGTAGAATTTCCAGATGCCTTGAATTTCCAGTTTCCTGTTTTTGATAAGCTAAGAAAATAATCAGTCTTAATATTAATAGAATTTTTAATTCTATATATAGAGTCATTGCTCTTTATAGAGGGATCGATACAAATACTGAAATTACCATAAGCTTTGATGGAGTCTTCACTTTTTGTAATTTGACATTTTATTCCAGATGTTTTTACAGGCATTGGAGAGGCTATGGAAAATGATGATGCCGAAAAATCCCATATATTATTACCATCGTTTTTGATATCAATGTAAAAAGGCAGTTTTTTGCCGCTTAATTCATCATTTGAATTTGTTAATTTAGTATCATTAAAAGAAGCAAGCAGATTATTAGCAGATATGGAACATGACATTGAAGATATTTTGAAAGGAGAAAAAAATATTTGCACTTTTCCATCCACATCGGCTGAACCTGAAGCATTTATACTTGGGGGAAAGTTTAACAAATCATAAAAGCGTTCTATCAAAAGACGCTTTGTGCTAAAAGATATATCTGCTTTATTTGTATCCAGATTGATCTCTGACGCAATCTTTATATGCATATCTCGTGGAAATAGATTAATCAGGCAGTAAAGCAATTTTTTGTTTTTATCATGAGGAGCAATTTTTAAATCAAGGGGTATTGCTATATTTTGGTTTTTCCAATATGCAGCAACTGTTGAATTATGTAATTCAATGCTTCCTATGGGAAATGATTCTGCGCTTTGTGTAGAAGATTGTTTTTTTGCAGAAAGCGCCGAGATAAAACTTTGCAAATCGAATCCGCGGATGTTAAATTTTCCATCTTCTAATTCGCATTGTATTTTGACTCCGCTTATGATTATTTTATTAATGTATTTTTTATAAAGTCCTGCCGGAGTGTAAATAATCCGGACTGAATCTATTGAGGGTGCCTCCATAGTATTTGCACCAGCATGTATGGATGATATGTCAGCTCCGAAAAGCCCGGCATTGCTGATTCTGAAGCTTAAATTGTGTATGCCTATTTCTTTTGCTATTTCAGGAATTATCTTTGACTCAAACTTGTTTAGAATGAACTTATAAAGATAAAGTAAAGATATATAACCTGTAAAAATGATTAAAAGACAAAGAATTATACGCAAAAGTTTTTTTTGTCTAGGCATTATAACAGGTCTTTCTATAATATATAACGAAGTCAGTTTCTGTAATCTTTATATAATATTTTTTGAAATAAAACCACAGATAACTCTATAATCAGTTTTATTTACAGATAAAGGCATCACGGAGAAAAATGACTAAATTTATTAAAGATTTAAATTTAACGGAACGCATAAAGCTATCTTTTCTTTCGTTCCTTGCCTCATGGCTCGTAAAGGTCTGGTTCGGGACAGTTCGTGTAAAAATCATAAACAGAGAAATTTACGAAGAATACTTCGTCAATAACAAGCATAATGGCAATGTTGTTTTAGGTTCATGGCATAGGCATATAATATATATTTTTTATTTTTTCCGAAACATTAATAATGGCATTATAATGGTTAGCCGAAGCAAAGACGGTGAACTTATCTCCCGTATAGGAAAGCGCTTTGGCTATGCAACTGCCCGCGGTTCTTCTTCAAAAGGAGGAAGGGATGCTTTGCGTGATATTATTGCATTTATTAAGAGGGCCGGCGGAAAGCCGATATACTGCGGCACTGCTGTTGACGGGCCCAAAGGCCCTGCCCGCATATTAAAAAAGGGCTTGCTTGTTCTTGCCAAAAATACGGGGTCGTATTTTATTCCGATGGCTTGTTCCGGCAGCAAGGTTATTACTTTTCGAAAGGCCTGGGATAAAACAATTATTCCTTATCCCTTCAGCAGGATGATTATTAAATTTCATGAGCCGATTATGATTCCAAAAGGTATTGATAAAGATGAAATGGAAAAACTTAGAATCAAAACTGAAAAAATATTAAACGAAATTACCGACGATGTTGATAAAATCACAGGCTATAAAAGCTAAATTGGTCGCTGTTTCGGTTCAAACGGTTTTACCTTATTAATATAATTAATAATTATACGTTAAAACGAAAATTTATTATATCCCCGTCCTCTACACTATATGTTTTGCCCTCAAGCCTTACAGTGCCTTTTTTTCTTGCTTCATTGTATGTTCTGGCATCCATAAGATTATTATATGAAAGAACTTCAGCCCTGATAAATCCTTTTTTAATATCGGAATGAATTACTTCGGCTGCGTCAAGGGCAGCAGTACCATTTTTAATGGTCCATGCCCGCACCTCATCTTCGCCTACGGTAAAAAATGAAACCAGTCCAAGAAGTTCATATGATTTTTTTATTACTCTATTCCTTGCAACTTCCTTAATGTCGTATTCATTAAAAAAGTCAGCCGCTTCTTCCGTGCTCATGCGCGAAATCTCCTGCTCCAGCTTTCCCCTTATAACCATACTTTCTTCTTTTGTCAGAAGGTCTTCGCAATCAGGAAAACTTGTATCTTCATCATTATTATTAAATAAAACCAGCTTGGGTTTTGCCGATAGAAAAGCAAAGCCTTTTAATACCTGAGCAGATCCTATTTCCGGTATTCTTCTCAATGGAATTCCATTTTCAAGGTTTTTATAGCAAGAGATCAGTAGTTCGATCTCTTCTTTATCGACTTTTCGTCCTCTTTTTTTTTCGGTTTCAATTCTTTCCATACGTTTTTCAATACTGAAATAATCGGCAAGAATAATATCCTGGTCAAGCTGGAGGAAGTCTTTATAAGGGGCAGGCGGTTCCTGCCCTTGTTCTGAAAAATTTCTTACAACATGTATCAGAGCATCACAGTCTCTGACACCTGTCCAGATATTCTGGTCTTTTTTTATCTCGCTTTTTTGTTTATGAAGTGCGGGAAGAAAATATTCTATTTTCGCGTATATTGTTTTTTTGGGTTTATACATATCTGATAAAACATCTACCCGCCTGTCAGGCACATCAATTGTGCCCATACAGTTCTCTGTTTTATGCTTCTCGCCTAAATTATTTTGGGTCAAAGCCTCAAATATTGTTGATTTTCCAGATCCGGAAAGTCCGGTAATTCCAAATTTCATTTTCTTATTCCTGAATTATTTTCAAGCAAACCGCAATTCGGAGGATTTCTTTTTGTTATATCGCTTATGCCATGAAGAAATATCAAGCACAAGAATATTATACACGGAAAAAAGTATTCATTGTCCGCTCCCGTTCTATGGTGCTGTGGGGGCCATGTCCCGGATATACTCTGAGTTCATCTCCAAGTGTAAGTATCTTTTGCTTTATTCCTTTTATGAGAAGATTATGGTCTCCTCCCTGAAAGTCGGTCCGGCCGACTCCGCTGGCAAAAAGAGCATCTCCGGTAAAGACGACACCCGGCGCATGAAAGCATACCCCGCCCGGCGAATGTCCCGGTATGTGGATTACGGTGATATCGAAGCTGCCAAGCGGAATGTTCTGGCCGTCTGAGATATAGCCGTCAGGTCTGAAATCCAAGCCGCCGGCGTCAAGAACATGAATCAGCACCAGAGCTTTTGTGATATTTCTTATATCCTGTGCGCCGCTTGTATGGTCAAAGTGAAAATGTGTGAGAAGAATATATCGAATATCAAGGCCCAATTGAGTTACTACTTCTATAATCCTCAAGGATTCTCCGCCCGGATCGATAATGACCCCCTGCTTCGTTTTATCGCAACCCAATATATAGCAATTTGATATATAAGGTTTAATCACCAGCTTTCTGAGCATTGTCTTTTATCCTGATTTTAAAGTTTTACTTCTTTTCTTAATTCCTTCTTTAAAATTTTACCTGTTGCACTTATAGGCAAATCGTCACGAAATATAACTTCACGGGGATACTTATAAGCCGCCATGTTTGCTTTGGCCCACGATTTGATTTCTTCTTCCGTAGTTTGTGCTCCCTTTCTCTTTACAATATATGCTCTGATTTCTTCACCGTAACGTTCATTCGGAATGCCGATGACAGCAGCAAGAGTAACGTCTGGATGAGATATCAAGACTTCCTCAATTTCACGCGGATAAACATTGAACCCCCCGCGAATGATCATATCTTTAACCCTGTCAATAATGTAAATATATCCTTCTTCATCGAAACGGCCGATATCGCCTGTGCGTAACCAGCCGTTTCGGAAAGCATCTTTTTGTTCGGAAGGCTTTTTGTAATATCCTTTCATTACATTATGCCCCCTGATTGTTATTTCGCCCGGTTCTCCCTGCATAACATCCTTATCTTCATCATCCACAATGCGTACTTCCACACCCCAAAGAGGAAGACCGACAGAACCATGTTTGTACTCCCGGTTTATCCGTCTCAAAGAAGAAACAGCAGCAGGGCTTGTCTCGGTCAAACCATAACCCTCATAGATTTTCACGCCGAATTTTTCTTCAAATGCTTTCATTATTTCCACCGGCATCGCCGAACCGCCGCAAAGGCAATATCTTAAGGTTTTTGATATTTTTTCAATATCGTATTTACCGGTTTTTAAATGATCGAGCAAAGCCACATACATTGTAGGAACGCCCTGGAAGAAGGTGACATTGTCGCGCTGCATAATACTTAAAGCCGCATCCGGGTCAAAGCGGGGAAGCAATGTAATGGCGGCACAGTTATAGAACCCTGCGTTCATTTGCATGGTCTGGGCATAAGAGTGAAAAAGAGGCAGGGAAACAAGGTGAACATCATCAACATGAGCCACGTACATGGTGTCACTGAGCCGGGCGTTTAAAACCATATTAAGATGGCTGAGTTCAGCTCCTTTGGGTTGACCGGTGGTTCCGCTTGTATAGAGGATTACTGCCGTATCATCCGGATTGGTTTGCACAGTGGGGAATGTGGACGGCTGATTGGAAATCATATCACTTAATGTCCTGATTCCGTCAATGGGAGCAGGAGCTTTGGGATCTGCTGTCATAATAATGAATTGATCGCACAAATCCGCCTTCCGAAAGCTTTCCAGGCCGATTCCGCACATTGGAAGCTGCTGTGTTCCTTCAAAACAAAAATAAGCTTTTGCATCTGAATCTATCAGATGATAAGTGATCTCCCGCTGGCTCAACAAAACGTTCAACGGAACAACTACAGCCCCTGTTTTAAGAATCCCGTAATATATAATAGGGAAATACGGCAAATTGAGACAACTTAAAGCCACTTTATCTCCCGGGTTAATGCCCATAGCGGCAAGTCCGTTTGCAACCTTATTGGCCGCTGCATTGACTGTTGCATAGGATAATTTCGTTTCATTAAAAATTACCGCGATGTGGTCAGGCCGTTCTCTCGCGCTGCTTTCCAGCAGGGTCGCTAAATTCAGCATTATAATCCCTTATACCGTAAGAAATCTTTATTTTAAATTTTGGCCACCCCTATACTCTTATGTTGCAAATAAGCTATCATCATAAATTAACATAATCAATAAAGAAGCAATAATATCATTATCTTATATGACATTAGCTTTTACCTTACAAGAGCTATTCCCATCCTGAGTGCATGGCTTTTTTCATTGTAACGGATTAGACTTTCTCCATATCCGTTAAAGTACTGAATATGGAAGTATATATTCGGGTTCAGCCAGTCTTGCTTTTCACCTAATAAAAGAATCTTGCAAAGCGGATAGGTTGCATCTGTCTGAATGCTTCCTCCCTGGCTGCCGTATCGAATGTTTGTACTAAAAACAAGACTGTCCCGTTTTCCGAATTTGAGTTCAAGGTCAAAATAACCCCTATAATCTTCTATATCAGGGTTGGTTTGATTATCATTGCCTGCATATATCCAGACTTTTGGGCCTACTTCCAGATGGTAATCTTTGCCTAAATCAAAGGCGGAAATAGGTTTTATATAGAAGTAATTGGTGCTTCGTGAATCTGTACCGCCTTTGCCGTTTGATTCATGCTGGAATCCGGTTTTGAAGCATAAATATGGCATCGCGATCGCGAAAAAAGCAGGTTTTATATTTCCTGTGAGGTAAAATATTTCCGGCTTATAGCTGGTATCATCAAAAGGTTTTGAATCGGATTTCAGATCCCATAACGACGTTTGTGTATAGGCGAAATGAAATCCGCTCAGCCACGGTTTGTTTTTTGCCCAATCATGCTTATTAACATCAAAAAGCCGGTATTTGAAGCTGAATTGAAATTTGCTTTTTTCAGGATCGGCGCCCACACTGAAATATGTTGGTTCATACGCTGGAAAATAAGGAAATTCGGACTGGAAGAGGCTCTGAATCTCTTCGAGTGTATCATTGCTTTTCGGGCTTTCGGCTAAACACTTACCGGCTTTTTCATCTTTTTTAAGGACGCTGAACAATGCTCTTTTCGAACTAAGATTGACAAATTCCATGCCCACACTTCCTTCGAGAGTTTCCGGAACGGCAAATGTATATTGTTTTTTTATAAAGCCGCTGGGAGGAATAATGATTTCGTGTAAAGTTTCCAAAGAGTTTTGAATTAAATGCACGTTTGAGATCGTACTACCACTTATTAATCTAGATTCAATTGATTGAGGGAGTTGGGCAGTAACTGTATGATTAAAAGAATTCAAAAAATATACTTCAACAGTTATAATATCTCCTGCCATAACCGGATCGGGAGGCGGCACAATAATTGTTTGAAGCTCCCCGCTGCAAACAGCGGGGAATCTTCGACCGTAAGGATTTTTACCAATTTCAGATTCGCTCGCTAACCCCGCTGAAAGCAGCGGGGAATGCGCTCGCTGTTGCGGTTCAATATCAAAGGCAAATGCTGCTGTATTAAAAAACACTAAAATTAATGTGATTAATATTCTAAACATGCTGTAACTCCAAAATCAAAATATATGCAGTTTTATGTCTTGGAAACTGTAGTAAACTTATAAAAGGTTTTTTGATAAAAGAATAATTTTTAAATGGAGAATATGCAGATAAGGTTTGAGTGTCAAGGTCTAAGTTGCATTAACCCTTAAATTGCAACTCAGTATAATCTTTAGCTATCTTAGATATGCAAATTATAACTTACATTTAATGCCATTCATGTTTTGAGGCAGAATTATATAATATTATTTCGTTGCTTCAATTTCTACACACTTTTTAACGAGCGGAAAGTTTTCCCCTTTAACAAACCTAGTTTTTTTATTTTGTATCTCAACGTGCTCGGGTTAATGCCAAGAAGTTCAGCCGCTCCTCCTGGTCCGTGTATTTTGCCTTTAGCCAGCTTAACTATTTTTTGAATATGTGCCGACATAGCATCATCAAGTTTTATGGGCTGTTCAATATTAATGCCGGATGCTAAAGCCGGCATATCATACCCCGGCTGTGGTGGTAAAACTGCTTCTCCGTCAGATTGTTTGAATATACGGTTTATATGCGACAATACCGTTTTTTCTATATTCAAAGAATTATCTTTTTTTTCATGCAAACCTAAGGTTTGTGCATGCAGTGGATTTACATTATTAAGCGCCTGCTTTAAAATTCTTTCAATATTATGAACTATAACTCTATCGATTTCAGAAGGATTATCATATTGATTGTCCAAGCTCGAAGAGATAAGTGTTGAGCTTTGAAAAGGCAGGTCTTCAAACGCTAAAGGCCCGGACATATTTTGCCCCTGATACTGAATTAAAGCCCGTTCCACAATGTTTTCCAATTCTCGGACATTACCCGGCCAGTGGTATCCCATAATACGGTCAATAGCTTCCGGCGCAACAGTTGGAGGAGGGTTAATATTCTTTTCAATGGATTTTCGTTTTATGAAATAGTAAATGAGATCGTAGATATCTTCTTTTCTCTTTCGCAAAGGCGGAATTTTTATGGGAAATACGTGTAGTCTGAACCACAGATCCTCCCGAAACTTGTTCATAATCACCATGTTTTCCAGATTCCTGTGAGTGGAGGCGATGACCCTGATATCCACAGGCACAGGCGCCGTGCCTCCGACACGTTCAATTTCTTTGTTCTGAACCACGCGCAAAAGCCTGACCTGGGCTTCCAGCGGGAGCTCCCCGATTTCATCCAGCAATATGGTGCCCCTGTGGGCTCGTTCAAATCTGCCTCGCTTTTGAGCTACTGCTCCTGTGAAGGCTCCTTTTTCATGTCCGAATAATTCGCTGTCTATTAGCGATTCCGGTATAGCTCCGCAGTTGACTTTTATAAAAGGTTCATTTCTTCGGTGAGAAAAATAATGTATTGCATTGGCAATCACTTCTTTACCGGACCCGGTTTCTCCAAGCAGAAGCACAGGACCGTCTAAAGGCGCTATCTGCCGGACCATTTCGAAAACTTCTTTTAAGCCTTTATCCCGTCCGATTATCTCATCTCCCGAGATCCGGAGCATCTCCTGATGAAGATACCGGTTATCATCAGTAAGTTTTTCTTTGAGCCTGATGACTTCCTCATGTTTCATAGCGTTTGACATAGCAATGGCAAACGGGTCATGCAACAAGGACAACATGTGGGCATGTTCCTTCTTATATTGATTTATCCCAACCACATGTGCAGTGATTGCATATAATTTTTTATCCTGATCTTGAATTTTAAGCCGCATGATCATAACTGACGTTTTAGGCATGTTATCCAGTTCTGACATTACTCGGACTGCCAGATGTTCTTCTGGCCGGTTGACGATCAAGACATCCTGAAAATTTTGCCATTCACGTTCTAAATCCTCACGTATGTGCTGTGGCATAGGAAGTATCCGGTTTATCTTTTGAGCCTTGTAACGGGTGACGCGCGCAACTGTTTCTACAGTGGCCATGCCGGGATTTGCTACCAACAAATCCACCCCTGTTAAGGGTATGAAGTTTTCAAGATACTTCAAAGTTTCCCACATGGCAGTTTCAATATTCAGGCTTCCGCAAATCCGCATGGTAGCCTGACAAAAAAAATCATTTGCATCTAGAGGCATAGGTCACTTCCCTGTTTCATTTATGCTTTTTTATAATATATTACCATATCATTGTCAATTATTAATAATATATTGCCGTATTTTGCAATTTAATAAGTTGTATGTTTATAATATTTTGATATTACAATATAAAATAAAATGGCATGATCTATGCTCATAGTTTTATAAACCAAGTTGATACATAGATAACAGAACAACCGGTTATTTTTTATATATTAGCGATAGATATCAAATAGTTGTTGTAGATATCGAAAATATCGAAACAGAAAAGAACAACTATCGGTAGATAAATAATGTAAGCCAACAGGTAATAAAATATTCAAATTGCAGGAGGAGAAAAAAAATGAGTGAAGACAAAAAAAATTCACAGTTTAGATTGGGAAATAAACCTCTAGAAGGACCTGAAGATGCGGAACCAATCCTGCCGGTTGACCCACCGGAAAAATGGGATTATGAGGCCGATTTAGTAGTAGTGGGATCAGGAGGGGGAGGCCTTGCAGGCGCACTGTTAGCAAGGGATAAAGGATTCTCTTCGATCATTCTTGAGAAAATGGATTTCACAGGCGGAACTTCTCAATACGCCGGCGCCTTTTACGCCTACAACAGCAGGGTACAGATAAAGGCAGAGATAGAATGGGATGTAAATGAGGTTGCCATGGGAAACCTGTTTGAGACAGGCTACACAGGCGACATACATATGTTTCGCAATATGATAAAAAAGAGTGGCGAAGTTGTCGATTGGATGGAAGATAAAGGCTTTGAGTGGGAAATTGAAAAAGGAGGATATCCCGCAGTAACTCCTAAAGGTGGCTATGATTCAATAGGTTTGACCCGGATGAAGGCGGTTATGGACTTCTTGACCGAAAAGGGCAAAGAAAAAGGCGTGAAGTTCATGGCCAAAACTAAAGTAGAGGCATTAGTAAGAGATAATGGCAGAATTGTTGGGGTGAAAGCTACGGTCATACCGGATGGAAGCACCATTTTCGTAAAAGCAAAAAAGGCTGTTATTATGGCTGCCGGCGGTATGCAACACAATAGAAGCTTGCTTAAGAAATACGCTCCCTCAGTCTATAAGGGCGTAGGTAGTGTATCGATGTCTCTGCCGTCCAATACCGGAGACTGTATCAGAATGGGGCTTGGAGTAGGAGCCGATATGGCAGGATTAGACTCGTGTACCTGTTTTGAGGGGGGAATAGACCTCCTGGAAAGCGGCGGCCCGTGGTTTAGATATTTATACTCCGGAGATGTCCAGTTATCGAGAGCCCCATGGCTGCACTTAAACAAAGCGTGCAAAAGATTTATGATGATGGACAACAACTTAGCCCAATACATGTTAAGACCGCCCGCCATGGGGGCACAACCCGGGGGAAGGGCGTATGTCATTTTCGATAACAAGTACGAAGAAAATATTTGGAAGATTCAGGACGATGTTATATTTGGGACCTCTTGCAAACGCCCCCTCACGCCGGATGTGGCGGGCAACAAAATAGCTACCAGAGATGAGGTTTTTTGCGGGAAAGAATGGAGAGAGGGTGTAAAAGAAGCGCTCGATATGGGGGCAATAAGAGTGGCCGATACATTGGAGGAGTTAGCTGAAAAGTTAGGTTTGGATAAGGTTTTATTCAAGGAAGCTATAGAGAAATGGAATAAATATTGTGATGCTGGCGAGGACCCCGAATTCGGCACACCTGCCCGGTTCCTGATCCCGATAAAGCACGCTCCATTTTACGGACTTAAAGCTGCCGGCAGCATGGGGCCGGTTGGCACCGGTCTGCGTGTTAACGAAAACATGCAGGTATTGGATATGGATACAAAGCCTATTCCCGGACTATACGCCGCATTTTTCACAGCCGGCGGAAGTATCGGACAGGGTAGATCTCCGATGGGCTTCGGTCTTCTCGGAGGTTGCAGCATGTCGACTACCTCCGGTTATACCGCCGCCGAACATGCCATATCACAAAAATAATATAGGAAGGGAAAACGATTATGAGGCTGGTAGATGGAAACGGTGGAACAATAATGCAA
>DYJH01000070.1:0-12797 GCA_020723255.1 Desulfonema limicola
CGATTACAAAATAGTGAATGATTTTGTACAAAAAAATAATATGTACGGATGCTATGCTCCTTCAGACAAACTCCTTGTTAGCGGGCCTATATACAAAATAGAAGAAGAGATAAAAGGAAGATGTGATGCCGCCAAAAAAATACCAAACAACAGATGTACGATAGGTTTGGGTGCTATTGACTATTATACAACCCCTGAACATATGGATGCCAGTATGTCGGCAGCTATGAAATTTGCTAAGATGTAAGAATCATCACAAAGGAAAGGTGAGAAATATGTCAAGTAAAGCAGATATGTTAGAAAAGATCAGAGATGCTGTCATTGATCTTGATGACGAGCTTTTGGACAAGTTGATTGACGAGGGTCTTAAGTCTGGCGCAGACCCTCTGGAGATGATCATGGAAGGGATGAATCCCGGATTGACCGTTATTGGCGAAGGATTTGATACAGGTAAGCGGTTCATGAGCGATCTGGTTATTGCCGGAGATATGTTAAATGATGCCACCGGCCGGTTGCGTCCACTTATTGAGTCAGGCGGCAAGCCGATGGGAGAGACGATGGTAATCGGAACGGTTGAAGGAGACGTCCATTTTATCGGAAAGCGCATTGTAGGAGCTGTCTTTACCGCTTCAGGTTATCGTGTTGTAGATATCGGTGAGAATAAATCTGCCAAGGAATTTGCGAATGCCGCAAAAGAACATAAAGCAACGGTAGTAGGTGCTTCTGCTATTCTATCTCCGGTCAAGGCTTATTGTGGGAATGTAAATAAAGCGCTTGTTGATGCAGGTGTGCGGGATAATATGATTTACATTGTTGGAGGCTGGGCTTTTACGGATGAGCAGGCTGAAGAATACGGGGCAGATGCAGCAGGAGTCAGCGCTATTGAAGCTATTCGCAAGGTTAAGATGTTAAAGGCAGGCGAGATGAGCATGCTGAAAGACAGATAGTTATTATAGTGAACAACAGAATATCGAATGAAGATAATTAGTGGCGGCATGTGAAATGCCGACCTACGAAAGATGAAGTAGGGCGCGGTTTTAAACCCCGCCAAAAAATTTCGTAATTCGGAATTCCTTGTTCGATATTCAGTTTTTTTTAATAAACTTGATAAAATAAATTAGTGTATATGAAGAGGTATTGTTGGACCATTTCATCCGTAATATTTCCTGAGCGGACAGCAAGATAGCCACGGGCCCCAAAATGTTTGCCCTAAAATTGCTTTTTCAGATAGGGAAACTCTGAAAGCAATATGCTGGAGCTAATCATCTTGAACCACTGCATAATCTATCTGATATCTTGAGTCGGATGATAGGAAATAATCAAATGCACATGATCACTCAATTCTTTGCCAGATATGATGTCAATTTCATGTTCCAAAGCAATCTGACGAAAAATGTCACGGGTTCTTATCGCTACCTGCCCTGTCAACACAAGTTTCCTGTACGTCGGAATCCAGACCAGGTGGACTTTAAGATCAGTTTTTGTATGTGATCCAAGTTGATAACGATGCATAGCGACGCATTATAATCTTTTCTTCGCCTAGTGCGAGGGATTTCAAACATCCCTGAAAGGGGACATTAATAAAATATTCAAATGGGTTCTGCAAAATAGGTTTTAAGGAATTCGGTTCAGATTATAGTCAGGAGTAAAAGCAGCAATAGTATAAAAACATGCGATTTATTGATCATAAGCCGGGATTTTGGAGGCAGTTTTCCATGCCGGTTTTACCAGCTCTTTTAAATTGTATTTTTGGTTTAAGCCGCTTTCATAAAAGTTCGGAAGCAACGGATCTTTTCAGGCTTCTTCATTCTTATAGCCGCCAAAGCCACCAGGGCTAATGCCAGATAGTCAATGGTATTGGCGTTTCGGATAGCGGTAAGAGAATAATGGCGCGCTTTTTCGACTTCAAGTTCTTGAAGACGACTGAAGGTTTGCTCAACCACAATGCGTTTGGCATAAAGTTGTTTAAACCTGGGTGTATCACGTTGCACACGTGAGCGTGCATCATCGGTAAGATCCTGATAAGCCGTGCATCCGTAGCCGTTGAATTTGGGATTGTCACAGGGACAGCCATTCGGATACTTGGCAGCAATTTTTCTGGATTCTTTTAAGGGGCAGCGTTCTTTAAGTCGAAGCCGGTTGCCGTCTTTGAATATGCCGTGAGGTGTCATTTCAAGGCCGGCCTGACAGATGCGATGTCCTTTTTCTGAGTATTTAAGATCCGGCTGTGTGTTTCGCGGATTGATGCAGATAATGGGTTTGGCTTTGATCTGTTCTACGATAAATGTATAGAACGCTCTGACGTCATAGGCTTTGTCCGCAACGACAATCATGCCTTTTTTAGGCTTATAGAGTCGCTTAAGTTTCTTGTACAATTTCTGTGCGATTTTATCGTCTGGTATATTATTCGGATAAGTTCCTTCAACTATAGATAGGCCCGATTCGGCATCAACGATCGTATGACTGCGATAACCCCAGAAGAAAGTAAAGCATTTCTTTTTTGTTTGGGGATCGGTTGTCGGCAGATAGGAATAGTATCCTAACGTTGCTTTTGGGTTACGCTTGATTTTCCTGTTTTTGTTTTTCTGATCCCGGTTAGGGTTTTTTGGATTGTTGTGTTTGGTCAGCGCTTTGACCGGTTTGGAGTCGGCAGCCGTAATTTTCGATGAAAGTACTTTTTCGTCAATAAGAGTTTTATTTGCCTTATAAAGAAGAGCTTCGATAACGGAGTGATTCGTATTTTTCAGAAAGCGGTAGAATTGAGAGTTGTGAGGTACTATCAGATTCTTAAAGCCGCAAAGGTAGATAAGAGCAGGGTTTGCGTGAAGGAAACGGATAAGCGCAGAAACCTTATTGAGACTTTCTAAAGATCGGATCACAAAAGCGCGGACAAGAGCATGCTGACTGGTTCCATCGGCGCCGACTCCGCAATTGAATTCGCTGATACCGGATAGATCCAGTTCGGCGAAGATTTTCTCGTATTTTTGTACGATCGGCAAAGCACGAACCTGTTCATAGGATAAAAAGAGCGGCAACTGGTTTTGCATTGGCATTTCCTTTGTTTTGAGAGTTAAGGTATTGATATTAAAGGCAAATATATCTTAGCAGGAACGGAGGAAATGTCAAGCAAAAAATATATAAATTAACTAATTATTTAAAGCTGTTAGATGTTTTGCAGAATACATATATTTACAAAATTAAGGAGGAAATTATGAAGATGAAAGGCATAAGGTTTTTAGAATGGTTGGGCTGGTCGTTATTTGTCATGATGATATTGGTGTGGGGAGCCGGTTCTGCTCAGGCAGTTGGGGAGATCGGTAATACAATTGATAAGACGAATATCACTGAATATAAGGATGTTCTCATCCCGGCTCTGTATCGGGCAATAGAAAGGGGCGAATTTATCTGCCCCACAGCAAATTTACCCTTTGATTACAAGTTCACCGATAAATTTTTAGCATTATCGGAAAAGAACACCAGTAAATTCGACGTGAACGCGGAGGGGGATTTGGTTGAAAAGAGTACAGGGAAGATGTTCAAATACAATATATATGGATTACCCTTCCCTCATATCGATCTGAAGGACCCCAACGTCGCAGTTAAGATTATGTGGAATTTCAACTTTATGAAATATCGTTTCATTGCCGTTCGTGGCTATACTCGAGTTAGCTGGATAAACGAAAAGCAAGGAGAAGAACGCTATATGACCGGCTCCGAAACGATGCTTTTTTTTCAAGGCCGGCCAGCCGGTAAGGAATTAAAAAATCCAGATAATTATTTGGCATTTGAACTCCTGAATGTCAAGGAACCCATGAGCTCGAGAGGAGTCAACAATATGTCCTGGGATTATTTTGACGGTAGGGAAATAACTCAGTTCGCATATATTCCCGTTATTCGGAGGGTGCGACAAACATCAGGAGCAACGCGGTCTGATCCTTATATGGGATCGGATATATGGTTAGATTTGGGTTATATGTGGTCAGGTAAGAACAGAACAATGACTTGGAAGTTGGTGGGAGAGAGAACGATTCTCGTGCCTTTTTCCTCGCTTAATAAAACGACGTTGAAGGTATTGCCTGATGGGTCAGTACACAAACATCTTGTGGATGTAAAATGTGGGTATAACACTCCTGGCTGGAAAGGTGCTAAGTGGGCAACTACAAATGTGACTTGGGTGCCACGGAAGGTATATGTCATCGAGCAGATGCCGAAGGATCCCTATTATGCCTGGGGACTGCATGTCAATTACGTCGATAAGGAGACTTACACGATCTGGCTTAAGGAAGTTTATGACAGATCAGGACAGTTCTATACTTGGGTCATGTCTGTTTACCATTTAGATGAAACCCCGGATGGAAGGAATACGGTAGGGGATTGGGATGCAGTTAACGTGATTTGCGATAGAGCGCGCCATGCCTCCCTAAATGTGCGCATACCAGGGAAGGGAGATTCCATGCTATTTATGCCTATATCCCGGTTAGGGCCGGATTATTTTTCCATGAATAATTTTTTAATGTTATCCAAGTAAATATATCTTTAGTCTTTAAGGAAATTTAGCAGATTTGTTGCTGTCTCTGGGAAGCTTTCACTGTAAAGTATATGCGGGGATTTTTTACAGATTCAACTTTGAAAAAACTCTTCGGAATATGTTTGGTTATGGCTTGTCCGGGTTAGAGTTATAAAAAACAAGATCTCATGAGGAGAAGTGTTTTTAAAAATGGGCTAAAAAGACCTAAAAATGAATATATTAGCTTAAAAAAGAATGAAGATGGAATCCATGTTCTGAATAGGAATTGTACCCGAAGTAGCTGATAGAAAAAAAGAAGTTTTTGTTCAGACAATAATTAAAAATTTATTTTTAAAAAGGCTCTCATTGACATGAATCAGCCCTTTTGTTGTTTCATGTATTGCCTGACAGCGCCTTTATAGTTGATATGATCCTCAAAAGGGCTGATTTATGTCAATGAGGAAGGTACTTAAAAAACTTTCCCACAAAGGAGGTTGAATGAATGGATAAGTTATTAAATAAGTTTGCATCTATTGCTGTGAATCTCTATCCGCGGCTGATACAATGGAAAAAAGAGACCGGCAAGAAGATTATTGGCTGTTTTCCGATGTATATACCGGAAGAGATCATCCATGCTTCCGGCATGTTGCCCATCACGCTTTTGGGCAGTGATGATGAGTTAACATTAGCCGATCAGTATGTCCATCCCTATATTTGTCAGTTGGTACGGGGCAACTTTGGCCTTAGTCTTAAAGGAGAGTTGGATTTTCTTGACGGCATAATCTTTTCCGACTTTTGTCTTACAGTGCAGATGATCTCTGATATTTGGATATACCATAAGCCCGGCGGTTTTTATCACCAGCTCATATTGCCTAAAAATATGAGTGCATCGCATACGAAGCGTTATATCCTTCAACAATTTAATGGGTTGAAGAAAACGTTGGAAAAGTTGAGCGGTCGAGATATCTCGGAGAGTTCTCTGAAAAAAAGTATTTCTATCTACAATGAAAACCGCAAACTACTTCACCGGCTCTACCAAGTGCGGCGAGCCAATCCATGTCTCTTTAGAGCCAGGGATATGGCTACCGTGGTTGCCGCTGGTATGTTAATGTTTAAAGAAGAACACAATATGCTTTTATCAGAGCTTCTGTATCATGCCTCGAAAGCTATCCCTTTGTCGGATGGCAAGGTTAGATTGATTTTATCGGGGTATTTATGTGACATGCCGGAGTTAGACGTTCTTGATTTACTTGAGGAGCTTGGGGCGGTTGTAATTGATGACGATCTTTATGTTGGAAGGAGATATTTTCATACCCTGACCGACGAAAGCATAAACCCGATGGAGGCATTGGTTGAACGTTTTGTTGAGGATGTTCCCTGTCCCACAAAGCTTAATCAGAAGAGGGACTGGGCCGATTATCTTTCCGATCTGGTGAAGGAAGCAAAGGCAGATGGCCTGGTCTCAGTGGCTTTGAAGTACTGTGAAGCGCATCAGTATGATTTTCCTGTTTTGGACACGAGTTTATCTCAGGGGGGTGTGCCGAATCTCATGATAGAATCAAGCCACAGGGGAGCCACAGGGCAATTGAGGACCAGAATCCAGGCATTTCTTGAAACATTAGGAGGCAGAGATGGAAACTAAAATTCGTCCCCTGAAAATGACGGAAAAGTTAATGGGCTTTGTAGGTAAGTACTGGCAGGATTTGTGGGAAAATCACCGTGCAGGCAAGCTGGTTGCATGGTGTTCGGGTGTCAGCCCCCATGAAATTTTAAAAGGGTTTGGTATCTCGTCGGTCTACCTTGAAGGCTACGGTGGCTTTTGCTCGGTTGCCGGCATAAGTACCGACCTTTGCAATAGAGCAGAGGCTCTTGGTTATTCCCCCGACCTCTGTTCATTAATCAGAAATTTTATTGGGGCCACAAGGGGTACTCCGGCTCCGGGTCCGGAGATGCTTCCCTTTGGAGGCTTGCCCAAGCCGGACCTTTTAGTTTGTATGCCTTATTGTCCCGGCATCTATAAAATTTGGGAGAGGTATAGCCGATACCTCGGTGTTCCATTAGTGGTAATAGAGAGACCACGTTTGCACGATGCGCTCGGCAAAGAGGAAATTAATCGTATTATGCGAGATACCATCAGTGAGCTCCAGGAGATGATCACGTTTCTTGAGGCGTTTACCGGACGCCGTTTCGATTATGATCGGCTTAGCCAGAGTATAGCGTATGAGCAGGAAGCCTCAAAGCTGTGGTGGGATGTAGTAGGAATGTGTCGAAACATCCCAGCCCCCATGAGTATTTTAGATGCTTTTTCACATTTATTCCCCTTTCATTGTTATAGGGGCGAGCCTGAGGCTGTAACCTACTACCGGGAACTTAAATCGGAGTTGGATGAAAGGGTGGCTAACAATATTGGATCTACAATAGGTCTCGAAAAATACCGCCTCTACTGGGACAACTTGCCGATCTTTTTTAGGATACCAGAGCATATTCAGAAATTTGCCTCCTATGGTGCTGTCCCGGTCGCTGCAACGTTTCCCTTCTACTTTGGTTTTCCGGAGTTGGATCCTGAAAGGCCATTGGAAAGCTTCGCTAAATATTCGCTTTTCACTCCGGCTAATGTGGGTTTGCAGGCGAGGATTGACTTCACTACCAAAGTGGTTGGGGATTATTCCATAGACGGACTTGTGATGCAAAGATCCCGAACGTGCCTTGTGGTTAACATGGGTCAAGATGATATCTTAAAAGAGTTGACCAAGAAGACCGGGTTGCCTTCTGTGGTTATCGAGGGGGATGTTTGTGACTCCCGGTTTTATTCCGATTCCGAGGTTAATAGCAAGATAGACACCTTTATGGAGATATTAGCACGGCAGGGGCAACGGAAGGGTCAGGGGGACGATTGCGGCCTATAAGGCCGGGGCTTACCCGCTCTCGGCCTGTTGATGGACTTCTTACGAGTCCATCAAATATCCCATTTAAGAAATGACTAAAGAGATGGAGGCTGAATTTAGCCAGAATGAGATTAAAACCTTTGCCAAACCAGTGCGATTTGTAAAAGAGGCCAGCCTTGATGGTGCTGAGATACATAGCATTACTGGATATTTAAAGGAGAAAAAAGAGATGGATTTGATCGTTGCCGGAGTGGACATCGGTTCCACAATGACGAAGATAGTGCTGATGAACACAAATATCATCACTTCGGTGATCGGTCCGACGGGGGCTGAGCACCGCCAATTGGCCAATAAGGTGATGGAGCAAGCCCTGGTGCAGGCTGGCCTTTCGTTTGAAGATGTGGCATATGTCTTAGCCACCGGCTATGGCCGCATCAATGTTCCTTTTGCCGACAGGCAGGTAACTGAAATCACCTGCCATGCACGTGGGATACAAAGCCTTTTTCCCACGGCCCGCACCATCATAGAGATCGGCGGTCAGGACAGCAAGGCGATCAAGCTGGAAGGCGGCAAAGTATTGAACTTTGCTATGAATGACCAATGCGCGGCTGGGACTGGCCGGTTTCTGGAGGTCATAGCAGATGCCTTGGAGCTGTCACTATCAGAAATGTCGCAAATTTCCCGTAAGGCTAAGAAAAAAGAGGAAATCAGCAATATCTGTACCGTATTTGCCGAGCAGGAGATCATCTCACGCCTATCTGAGGGGGTGGTAGTGGAAGACATCGTGGCTGGGTTGTTTGCAGCTATCTCACGGCAGGTTTTCAAACTAGCCGAAAGGCTGAAGATAGAAAAGGATGTTGTCATCACTGGCGGTGGGGCCAAGAGCACAGGGCTCATTAAGGCCTTCGAGGATAAGCTGGGTTTTACACCGCTGGTGCCGGAAGAACCCTTGCTCACCGGGGCGATGGGTGCCGCTATCTTGGGTCGAGAACAGGTACTTAAGTCGCTGGAGAAAGGCAAACTCATTAGGCGGAGGGAACAGCGGTTGGAAAAGGTCACATTCTATGAATAGGAAAAGTTAAGCAATATGTTATCAAATGGTTTTTACGTTGCTGGGATTGATATGGGGACAGCTTTCGCAAAGGTGGTGGTCCTGAACGGATACGGGATTATCTCGAGCCGGGTGCTCCCGGCCGGAAAGAATTACCTGGAAACGGCGGAAAAGGTAATGCAGGCGGCATTAAATAAGACAGGGGTGAACATGACGGATATTGCCAGTATTGTTGCCACCGGCAATGGAGCTGCCAACGTTTCTTTTGCTTGCCAACAGGTCTCCGATATGTCCTGCCAGGCCCGCTGGGCCAGGCATGTCTTTCCTTCGACTATGGCGGTGATTGACATCGGCAGCCAGTCCACGAAGGTCATCAAATTGGATGAACAAGGCCGGATGAAGGAGTTTATTACCAATGAGAAATGTGCTGCGGGGAATGGCCGATTTTTGCAGGTTATCGCCTATGTTCTGGGTGTTCCACTCGATGAGATCGGCCCGCTTTCCCTAAAGTCTGAGAAGGTGGTCAAATTCACCAATAGTTGTGCTGTCTTCGTGGAATCGGAGGTTATTTCACGTGTGGCGGAACAGCAGAAGAAGGAGGACATTCTGGCTGGCGTTCATGCCTCTATCGCCGCCAAGGTGGCAAGCCTGGTGCAAAGAATCCGGTCGGAAGGTAAACATGTTCTCGCAGGGGGTGGTGCCAGAAACATAGGTTTAGTCAGGAGTATAAAGGAAAAGCTTGACTGCCCGCTGCTGGTGCCCGACGAACCGCAATTAACCGCTGCCTTGGGTGCCGCCTTTATAGCATGGGATGGATTGCAGCAAGAATGAATCGTCTCTGTTTAATACCGGAGAAAAAGGTAATTATAAGAGATTATATAACCTGGCTTTATAGTCTGTTCAGCAGATGGAGTAACCTATGATTTTTTCATATTCATTTTGTGTATCAACATCAATTCCTGCATCGGTGTTTTCAATCTCAACTGTTTTTACTTCGTCTTTGTGCTTTTCAATTATACTTCTTCCGCCGCTGTCACCGGACAGAGCCAGCAACTCATTTTTAAATTTTGCCGGAAAAATAACCGGACCGCCTTTTTTCCCATTATAAACCGGGACTATAATTTTATCGGGGTAATCTTTAAAAATATCTATCAGAATGTTGATCATCTTTGCACTCAAAAAAGGCTGGTCGCCGACAAAGAACATAAAAGCATCCGTTTTCTCATTTGCCGAGCTGGTTCCCAATTTCACGGCAGCGCTTTGACCCATGTCTGCATGAGCGTTAAATATTATATTCTTTAAATATTTTGTTCCTATTTCTTTTACGCTTTCATTTCTATAGATAAGTATTACTTCATCAAGATGAGGCGATTGTGCGGCTTTTATTACGTGTTCTATAAGCGGAATGCCGGCTATCGGCAGCAGCAGTTTTTCTTTTTCCATCCGCTTTGAAAAACCTGACGCCAAAATGATTCCTGAGATCATAGTTTTTTAATAATTACAATCCCCTTTATCCCCCTTTTCTAAGGGGGAATTAGTGAGACAGTTAGGGTTATGAATAAACTCTGTTTTCAGCCATTGATGCAATAATGCACTTTTTAAAAGGAAGATAATCTTGTTTTTTCAATCTTGCCAGTATACTTTCAGCATATTTTCTGTTTTGATCATTTTCAGCTTTATTCAACAATACATATTTCCCGGATGCTTCAGGCACTCCTTTGAAAAGGCCGGCGGGAGATGATATCAGATTTACAACTGCTTCTTCATCAAGTATTTCTCCGGGAGATCGCTTTACTACATTGCAGAAGATCTCAAGACGGTGCACATATTCTTCGCTTATCGGCTTGCCGAGAGCATCGAGTCCGATTACTCCTATGGCCTTTGTAGCATTATCAGGCACTACAGGCTCATAATCGGCAGAAGCTTTAATGGGTTTTCGCTTTGAACCATCACATTCAACAACTATATAATCGAATATATTGTCTTCATAAACCTTTTCTATAAAGCCTTTGGATGCTCCTTTAAGTTTCCTTCCATTAACAATATTTACGACTTCAGCGCCGAAAACTGTGACAGACCCTTTATGAATATCATTAATAATGCCTATTTCATTCGAACTGTTTACTATTATTTTATCGTATTTTTCTTTGACCGGATCGGGATAGAATATATGTGTTGATGTGGTAACAAGCACGCGTTTGTTAAAAAATTTGAGAGCTTGCGCAAGTGTAAACATTGTAGTTGTTTTGCCTCCTCCGCCGACGAGGCAAATAAGCTCGTGTTCGTTCAGATTTATATCGAGCGCTTCAACGATAGTCATTATAAAAACGGTTCAACGAAAATCAGCATTTTCCCGCCGCATACATCTCCGCCCTTAGTGCCTAAATCATCTGTGAGATCAGCCTCTATAAGAGCCGGCTTCTTCTCGGTAAGCAGACAGCGGAGAGATGCGCTGCGAACCTGATTTTCACCGCAGCCGCCGCCGATTGACCCATATGTTTTGCCATCCGCACAGATCAGCATTTTAGCGCCGACCTCGCGCGGTGTCGATCCTGCTGCTTCAACAATCGTTGCAAGGCATACGGGAATATTTTGTTTTTGAAATTGCGCCAATTGTTCAAATATTTCTTTATCGGTCATTTCATACCTCTTACTGCATCGCTTAAAGCTTTAGCCTGACCTATGCCTTTGCGGCGCACACAAACCAGCTCCGCGGTTATGGAAAGGGCGATTTCTTCCGGTGATTCGGCCCCGATTGGAATCCCTATCGGGGTGCAGATATCAGCCAGACGTCCTTTTGGAATTCCGTTTCTTGCCAGCATTTCGAGTACAAAGCTCACTCTTCTGCGGCTTCCGATGAGTCCGATATAAGCTGTTGGCTGCAAAACTACTTCTTCCAGACATTCCGCATCATGCTCATGACCTCTTGTAATAATAACAACAAATGATGAGCTGTTTAGCGAGATACTGCGCAAAGCAGTTATAAAATCATCGGCAACGACCTCGCATTCCGGGAAACGGGCCTGACTTGCAAAGTCAGGACGGTCGTCGATTACCGTAACGGCAAAACCGACTTCCTGCGCAAAACGCGCAAGGGGAATTGCTATATGTCCTGCACCGCAAATGATAAGTTTGGCACGCGTAGATATAAAATCGAAAAAGACAATCAATCCGGCTTTGATCTCAAGCAGCTTCTTCTCTTGCTGAGTATTGGCTTGCAAAGCAATATCAGTTATTGACTTATCGGTTTCTTTGTGTCCGGTTCCTCCTTCAATTGTACCATCTTTATGAATAATAACCTTAGAACCGGGTGTGATACGATCATCGGAAGAAGAAATTACGGTTGCAAGACAAAACGTTTCAGCATTTGAAATCAGTTCGTTTACTCGTGAAATAATATTCATTGATACCATCGCTAATTTGCTAAATTTACATTATTTTATCGAATTTGGCGTTTGCGTTGTTCCTTACAGCAATAATTTCTGCCGCTATTGAAACGGCAATTTCTGCGGGTGTGTTTGCACCGATCCGGACGCCGACAGGCGAATGTATGCTTTTTATAATATCTTCCACAATTCCCTTTTCACGCAGTTGCTGCAGTGACTTGGCAACCTTTGTTCTGCTGCCTATCATTCCAATATACTTATACGGCTTTTCTATAATCTGCTCAAGAACCTCATAGTCATGAGCATGTCTGTGTGTCAGAATAACTGTATAAGTATTTTTGGGGAAAGCCAGTTTTTCAATTGCCTGCATATAATCTTCAGCAATAACTTTATCCGGCCAGGGCAGTCTTTCCTTATTTGCAAAATCGGGCCTGTTGTCAATAACAGTTACTTCGAAATCAAGCATTTTACCGATCTTGCTCAAAACACTTCCTATGTGTCCGGCGCCAAAGATGTACAGTTTGGGCTGCTGTATTATCGACTCCATAAAAACGCTCATGCCGCCGCCGCATATCATGCCGATATCTTTCAATTCGTAGCGGACAAATTTTGAAGCCTGAGTTCCCATGAGAGTCATCGCCTCATCAATGATTTTCTTTTCTATGGCTCCGCCCCCGATTGTTCCTACTATCGACCCGTCGGATTTAATCAGCATCCGAGCACCTTCTTCGCGCGGCGCCGAACCAAGTGATTCTATAACGGTAGCCAGCACAACCGGCGTATTAGATTTTTTTGCGGCAACAATTTCCTCAAAAATGTCCATGGAACTCTCCAAAAAAATTCGTTTTGATTTTAATATAAATTCGGCTTAACTCTCAGCATAAAATCTCCCATGCCAAGATCATAAGCACTAACTTGTTTTACAGCCCCCTTTATCCCCCTTTTCTAAGGGGGAATTTGAAATGTTT
>DYJH01000070.1:12826-18917 GCA_020723255.1 Desulfonema limicola
GAATCCTTCATCCGCTTTAATTCCCCCTTAATAAAGGGGAGAGGGAGTAGGGGAATTAATGGTTCTTCTCATATTCCTCAAGCGCAGCCCGCAGCATCTTTATGCTGGACAGAGGGCAATCCTGCTGTTTTCCAAGGATGCCCTCAAATGGAGCCATTATATCTTCTTCTGTTATTTTTTTTGCTTCTTCGATGCTTTTGTCTGTCGCAAGAGTAGTCATCATGCTGAATTCCGCAACTGTGCTTTTGCAGCCGTTTGATCTGAACCGCATGGCAAAAATTTTTCCTTCTTCAATAATTATCCACAGTTCCGCCACGTCGCCACATGCGGGATCTGTTGCCGAAACATAAACATCGGCAAGGCCTTCACACATATCTCCGAAATTGCGCGGGTTTTCAGCATGATCTTTTAATAGTTCAAAACTGTTGGCAAATACTTTTTCTTCGGGGTATTCTATAAATTCCCTGTGCATTACACAACCTTTACCGCAGTCTTCGTTCATTCAATATATTTCCTTAGGTTTATATTTTCTTTATGAGTTCCACAAAAACTTCCAGTGTTTTTAGATTATGACACGGAAGAAAATAATCAACATAAGGCATAGCCGCCGCCATACCCATGCAGAGCGGTTCATAATTATCATATTTTAAGTTTGGATTCAGCCAGATAATTTTTTTAAAGCCTTTTTTAAAAACCGACATCTGTTTTTTCAGCAAATCGATATCGCCCTTATCCCAACCGTCGCTCAATATTACAAGTATTCTGCTTTTTTTACGAAGCTTTCCTCCATAAGTTTCGTTGAACTGCATAAAACTTCCGCCTAAATTAGTCCCGCCTGACCAGAATAAGACATTATGTGAAAGCAAGGAAAGAGCTACTTTGATAGAACGGTAATTAATAAGATCGGTTATTCGTTTCAGTTGTGCGCCGAAAACAAAAGTTTCGGTATCCCTCAGATGCTTTTGCAGCTCATAAATGAATTTAATTAAAAAAGTGCTGTAAATATCCATGGAGCCGCTAACATCAGCCAAAAGCACCAGCTTCGAACGTTTCGGCTTTTTTTCCTTCTTGTAAATATCAATAATTTCTCCGCCTTTTTGTCTGGACTGGCGTATGGATTTTTGAAAATCTATAATTTTCCCTTTACTGCTCGACTTAAACCTTCGCCCTTTCTTTTCCTTTATGTTTATTCGAAGCGATTTGAATAATTCATCATAAATGTAAAGTTCTTCAGGCCGGACATCTTCAAAGTCTTTCTCCCTGAAAGGAGTTGATAAAGAGTAGGTAGGAAGCGGAGTTTCTTCGGAGGGTGGGCTATCTTCTTCTTCAGAAGCTTCTTTCATTATTTCCCCGGCAGTTTCATCACCGGTCTCATTTTGTTCGGCTTTTTGTGCGGTATTTTTATTTTCCGGATCTGTTTCAGGATTTGGGCTGCAAATTTGATCTTCAGTATCACCGCCGCATGTATCGGGAAAGTTATCTTCCGTTTTCCAAAAACTGTCAAAAAGTTGATCAAAAATGGGAAAATATTTATGGCTTACCAGCATTGTCGATCTGAGAGCCATATAAAATTCAAAGCGGCTCTCAATATTCACATATTTAAGAGCTGCCATTGCATCCAGTTCATTTTTCATACTGACAGGAACACGGTTGCTGCGCAAAAGATTGGCAAACAAAAGAATACGCTTTATTAAGTTCTGGGAGCGTTTTTGATAATCCTTTTCGTTAAGTTCCCTTTTAACCGCCAACTTTCATCCCTCAAGACCGGTGCCAGACCCCATCAATACTTCGGTTTTCATATCCTTAAAACGCCTGACATCTTCTTTGAATTTAAATAAACATCCGCAGGTCAGATCCATAAGCTCTTCATCGATATCCTCTTTTTCAAGAATGGTCAGCGCCTGAGACCAGTCCAGCGTTTCAGCAACACCCGGCCGCTTATAAAATTCCTGATTTCTCAGCTTTGCCATAATTCCGGATATTTTTTTGGCAAGATGATCATTTATAGCAGGATTTTTCGTTTTTATAATTTCAATTTCCCTTTCTGGAGACGGGTAATCAATATAATGATAAAGGCAGCGGCGTTTTAACGCATCATGAAGTTCACGCACCTGGTTTGATGTTATTATAACCACGGGTTTGTTTACTGCTTTTATGGTTCCCATTTCTGGTATGGTAATTTGAAAATCAGAGAGAATCTCAAGCAAAAATGCTTCAAATTCCTCATCGGCACGGTCAATCTCATCGATTAAAAGCACTACTTTTTCTTTGCTTCTAAGCGCCATAAGCAACGGACGGGGTATCAGAAATTCTTCTGAAAAAATATCGTCAAGCTGGTATGACTGGCCGCATACGTCTGTGGTCTTTATTTTTAAAAGCTGTTTTGCGTAATTCCACTCACAAATGGTGCTTGTAGCATCAAGACCCTCATAACACTGCAACCTGATCAGTTTTCGATCAAGAATATTGGAAAGAACTTTGGCGACTTCTGTTTTGCCGACTCCTGGCTCACCTTCAAGCAGCAATGGTTTTTCCATTGCAAGAGAGAGATATATAACAAAGGCAAGCTGATTATCGCAGACATATGAATCTTCTTTCATTGCCCTTTTAATTTGTTCAGTTGACAGCAGTTTTTCCATTATAACCTCTTTTATGGCTCATCAGCTTTATATTATAAATAACTAACCAACTATATTACTAATCTTACCCCTCTGAAAAAGTCAACAATTTTTCAGCATTGCTGATTTTTCCACAATCATTAAATTGTTAACTGAAATATTGCACTATCATAATATATTACGTTTTTTCTGAAAAATATTTACATATGAATAAATCTTCAACAACAATCATTTGATTTTAAAAAGATATTAGTGTAAATGAAAGGGCATTTAACAAACAGATTTTGTTTCAAGCCGGTAAATTAAAAATTATGAAAAGGCATCCGGTAAAAAGCGAGTAGAAATTAATGTATTTGTTAATGGACGAATCAGGCTGCCTTGTCTTTGATTTTAGCAAAAAGAAAACTTCGAAATATTTTGTTGTATGCTGTTTATGAAGATTATGGAAGAATATCCTCTTTTCCCATAAAATGCAAAACCCCATGCGCTGTTTACGAGCAACCGTCCGGAAGCCCACACATGAGGTATTACTTGTATCTAAAATATTATCTTTTCGTCATTAAAAGTCAATAGCAATTTTATTGTTACAAAAATCCCAATTGGGCACTACCACATTGCTGAGAATTGTCCCTTCTAACAATAATTATTTGATTTTAAAAAGATATTAGTGTAAATGAAAGGGCATTTAACAAACAGATTTTGTTTAAAGCCGGTAAATTAAAGATTACTTATATTAATTATCGATGTCCGATAAAAACGAAAAGAAAGGTTTTAGGAGCGATAGCCGGGGCAAATCTCTTCCGGGCAGAAGTCGGCGACAACGAAATTCAAAAAGCGGGCTGACGTATTCGTGCGTCTTTTTTACCTTTTAATATATTTGGTGACGATTCAAGAGCTAAGAGCTGCCCCCAAGACTTCTTTCAAAAGGCGGGTGGACTAGGATCCTGTTTTCTTTTGAATATATTTCGCAGACAAGTCAAGAGCCAAGAGTAGTTTTGACCCCAAGACTTACCATTCCCAAAGTCTTATCATAGTGTTCAACTTCCCCATCATTTACCAAAAATTATCATTTCGCATATTGATTTTTTACTGATTTGCAAATATTATGCTTATATAAAAAATTCAAAGGGAAAAGGGGAATATATGAATATAGCTGATATTAAAAAAATGAGTAAAACTGAACGCCTTCAAACCATGGAGGCGCTTTGGGATTCACTTCTATATGAAAATGAAGAAATTGACATTCCGAAATGGCATAAAAAAATACTCGATGAAAGAAAAAGTAAGATTTCGAATGGTAAAGCAAAATTTATATCTCTTGCAGAGCTTAAAGCGAGTCGCAAACAGTGAAAGTCAATAATGTCTATATCTTGGAAGAAGCTGTTGAAGATTTGAATGAAGGCAAATCTTTTTATGATCTTCAGGAAATAGGCATTGGAGACTACTTTTGGGATTGTCTGATCACAGATATAGAGTCACTAATTATATACGCTGGTATTCATAGTAAAAAGCTCAGCTTTTATCAAATGTTCGCTAAACGTTTTCCCTATGCCATTTACTATGAAATTGTTGAAGGAATTGCTTATGTCGTTGCAATCTTACCCATGCGTAGAGATCCGGCATGGATTTCAGAACAATTGAAAGAAAGACGCTAATTTGCGGATGAACAAGAGCGCAAAAGGCGTGCTCTTAGTTACATTTATTATCGTCATTGTAGCATACCATTCAGTAGTGTGCATTTTTAAAGTCTTTGCAGCTTTCAATCTCTCCAATCATTTGCCACAAATTACAATTCCATATATTGCGCTTTTCCTGATCGCAAACATCTCCCGCACATAAATCTTCAGCAATAATTATTTGATTTTAAAACGATATTAGTGTAATTGAAAGAGCATTTAACAAACAGATTTTGTTTCAAGCCGGTAACATAAAGGTCGCTTATATTAACCGATGACCGATAAAACAAAAAATAAAGTATTAGGAGCGATAGCCGGAGCAAATCTCTTCCGGGCAGAAGTCGGCGCAAACGAAATTCAAAAAGCGGGTTGACTGTATTCGTGTGTCTTTTTTACTTTTAAATATATTTGGTGACGAGTCAAGAGCCAAGAGCAGACCCTAAGACCATTCATAGTTTCTTTTTATCTATTGGCCTGTAACGACATTTCCATATATTAAGCATATGTCAGATAATATAACATTGTATTGACAGATATTCATACATATGTTATTTATGCTTTCAAACCGCAGGAGAATATAATTATGGACACTTTTTATAAAGATTTAGGATCGAAGATAAAAAAAATAAGAGAAAAAACTGGGTTATCTCAAGATGCTCTATCACAAAAGCTGGGAATAAGCAGAGTAGCTGTTTCACAAATAGAATCCGGAGCCAGAAAAATCAGTGCCGAAGAGATAGTAATGCTTGCTGAAACATTTAATATCCAAACGGATGTTTTGTTGGATATTACAAAAGATGTAAAAATTATATTTGAAAAATCCGCAAAAAAACAAGCAAAAAAACAGGAAATCAGAATCAGTGTTCCGCAAAGGAATCTGCAAAAATTCAAGGAAGTGCTAATCTATATTCTTGAGAAAGTCGGGTCAAAACCCAATGTTGGAGAAACAGTTCTGTATAAGCTTCTTTATTTCATGGATTTCAATTTTTATGAAAAGTATGAAGAGCAATTAATAGGAGCAACTTATATAAAAAACAAGTATGGGCCGACGCCTAAAGAATTCGTTAAGATCATAGAAGAAATGGAGGGGAAAGATTTAGTAAGGGTGAAAGACAGCTATTTTAAATATCCGCAAACTAAATATTTACCTTTAAGAAAATCCGATTTAACTCAACTGAAAGCTCACGAAAAAGAAGTTATAGATGATGTTTTAAATACTTTGTCAAATATGAATGCTTCCGAGATCAGTGAATACTCACATAATGATGTTCCCTGGAAAACTACCGAGGATGGAGATATTATTCAATATGAAGCAGTATTTTATCGGACTTCGCCCTATTCGGTGAGAAATTATAATGAAGAAAGTATTTAATGAAATACGAAGACTTGCTGAATTTGAAAAAGATTTTAATAAGCTCTTAAAGAAGTTTAAAACTCTTGATGATGATCTCGAAACATTTATCAACAGTCAGCTTAAGCTTACTCATAAACTGGGAATAGATAATAAAGCAGTTGTTCAAATCTCAGGATTAGGAATTAAAACTCCCAAGATATACAAAGCAAAAAAATTTGCCTGCAAAGCTCTAAAGGGACGTGGAGCAATGAGCGGCATAAGAATCATATATGCATATTTTGAAAAAGAAGATGCCGTTGAATTTATAGAAATCTATTTTAAGGGGGATAAGGAAAACGAGGATAAAAAGCGGATTAAAAAATATTATGGCTAAATTTACGCAAGTATTCTTATTTTATTAACATTTGACTATTCAAAAATATAAAATTATTTGATTTTAATAT
>DYJH01000071.1 GCA_020723255.1 Desulfonema limicola
GAGCTGTTATGGTAGGTTATGACTGGCTTAACACAATAACAGATACCAACTTGAAAATTGTTGGTGTTGGTGACTTCAATAGTGACGGTAAACCCGACATACTATGGCGGCATAATAGTACCGGCGCAAACATTGTCTGGTACATGAACGGAGCTGTTAAAACAGGTAGTGCATCTCTTGAAACATTAGCAGATACTAACTGGAAAATTGTGGGTGTTGGAGATTTTAACACTGATGGCAAACCCGACATTCTTTGGAGAAATGACAGTACCGGTCTAAACATTATCTGGTACATGAACGGAGCTGTTAAAACAGGTAGTGCATCTCTTGAAACATTAGCAGATACTAACTGGAAAATTGTGGGTGTTCGAGTTTTCCACTAACAAAATAAGGATTGAGACGAACCTGACAAGGTCGTTTCAATCCTGGGTTCAAGAAGCCCGGGTGATGTTGATATATAAAGAAGCCCTTTATTGTCCCTCCCGGAGTTGTTTCATTCAACGTCTTTGAACGGGCTTTCTCGCCGAAAAGGCTCAAAGCAGTATTTACTTTGAGGTAAAAACTGAAGGACTTTGAATTGTCCGGAGACGTCATATCTTCAAGAGCGCGGCAGTTCAGCCGCTGTGTTATCCTCGTGCTCGCGGCGATTTCATTGCTCTTCCACAACGCGAATGCTCAGGGTACGCTTCTTAAGAAAGGTTCGCGCCTCGCAATTGTCGGTGATTCGATCACTGCCCAGAAGATGTACAGCCGCATCATCGAAACCTATCTGACAGTGTGCGCCCCTGAGCTCGACGTAAAGGTTATGCAATTTGGACAAAACGGTGAGCAGGCAGCGGGTTTTCTCAACCGCATGAACAATGATCTCGATATGTTCAAACCCACCGTGGTTACACTCTGTTACGGCATGAACGACGGCGGATATAAGCCGTATGAAGAGACCACCGGCAAGGCATATGAAACACAACTAAGGGAGATCGTCGCAAAACTCAGGGCGAAAGGAATGATCGTGGTCATCGGTTCGCCCGGCGCCGTCGATACCATGACATGGCGCGGGGGCGGCGATGCCCCGAAAACATACAATACAACGCTGGCTGCTCTGGGCGATATTGCGAAAAAAACGGCAGAAGAAACAAGGATGGCCTTCGCCGACTTACATGACCTCATGATTGAAACGATGACGCAGGCGAAGGCTGCGCTGGGCGATGCTTACGATGTTTGCGGCTTCGACGGGATTCACCCGAACATGAACGGGCACCTTGTGATGGCATACGCTTTTTTGAAAGCGCTTGGTCTGCCCGGAGAGATCGGGCACATTACCATCGACCTCAAGGGGAGCGCGACGGCGAGCAGCGGCCACCGTGTGATCAAGGCGGAAAACGGCGCCGTCGAAATTGAAAGCACGCGCTATCCGTTCTGCTTCTTCGGCGACGGGAAGTCGTCTTCGTCAACAAAAAGCATACTTCCTTTTCTGCCGTTTAATCAGTCCTTAAACCGTTTCGTGCTTGTTGTGAAAAACCTCGACAGCGAAAAAGCGACGGTAACCTGGGGCAAAGACAAAAAGTCCTTCTCGCGCAGTGAACTTGAGGCGGGCATCAATCTTGCCGCAGAGTTCCTCGACAATCCGTTTGTCGAAGCATTTCAGAAAGTCGACAGCGCAGTATATGAAAAAGAGTCATTCGAGACATTCATGGTAGAGTCGGCGCTCGGCGAGATCCGTGCAAAACTCAGCGCCGAGCAGGAAAAACTTTCTGCCGATGTACGCGCCGCCGTCGTGCTGGTGAAACATACTATCGTTGTAAAGTAGTCCGAAAAGAAAAGTTTTTCAACGGGAGAAATTCTTAATCCTGACTGATGTCGTACTGTGTGAAACAATGAGAAAGCATCTATCAAGTTTGCCATATTTATTGCTACCTTGCCTGTTGGCCACCTGGCTGTATGCGCCTGCGCTTTTCTGCGGGAAAACCCAAATCCATGGCGATTCCATTGTTCACAGCATTTCGGTTATCGAGTTTAACCGCAAAATGATTCACGAAGGCATCTTGCCTTTATGGACTGATTTGCTCTATGGCGGGCATCCCTATTTTGCTGAAGCTCAGGGAGGTTTTTTAAATCCCCTTAATTTTGTCGTCGCCTTGTTCTTTGAACCCATTGCCGGTCAAAATATTTATAATTGGCTCTCGATCATCATCGGGGCGCTGGGGATGTATTTGTTATGCCGTCATCTTAGCTGCAGCCGTGAAGCGTCCACTTTTGGAGTGTTGGCCGTTGTTTTTTCTTCTTACTGGATTCAATCCCATAACAATATAACAATTTCCGGCGCTCTGTGCTGGATCCCCTGGGTATTCCTTTGTGTTGAGCGTTGGATCGAAAGTCCCGCCGGCACATCAGCCATATGGCTTGCGATATCAGTGTCTTTGCTAATTTTTTCCGGCTATCCGCAGGCATTTCACGGTGCAATAATATATATGGTGGTTAGCCTGATTCCAACTTTATCTTCCGGGTATATCGGCAGCCGGACAAATAATTCGCTGTGGCAGTACCTTGTCTCAGGATTAACGGCTATTGCCGTGTGCATAGGATTGTCGGCAGTCCAGTGGCTGCCCATGCTTGAACTCACGACATGGTCATGCCGCAGCGGCGGTGCAGACATCATGATCCGAGTTCCCTTGTCTATGTACCTGTGCGGATTTCTATTTACATACTTCGATTCGGATGTGAGCAACTTATGTTTTGGAACGCTGGGCAGCGTATTTGTTTGCTTTGTTGCATCGCTGGCACTGATTTTAAAACGCAACCATCGAACGATTGGGCATATGATTGCTGTTGTTTTCCTCATCATCCTTGGCTTAGAATACGCTACGCCGGTTTTTAGATATATGTTGAAATATCAAATAGTGCCGGGGTTGAAGTATTTTCGCATCGTTCATCTATATATGGGTATAAGCATTATAGGCATAGGCTTGTTAAGCGGCATTGCAATTGATAACATTCAAAGACAATACGGTAGGCTTGAAAATCGAATGCAAGAAAAGTTGACCTTTTTCTTCTGCGGGAGCGTTTTGTTTTTGATATGGGCGGGACTTGCTTTGTGGCTCAAGCTGGATGGTTTCGCCATGATAACGTTCGTGTCATTAATCGCTGCCTATATCATGCTCATGGCATTTATGTATTTCAATAAATCTAAATGGTTCGGTCATGCGGTGTTGATTCTCATCGTCATTGAAATTGTTTTTTTGCGCATATCCCCTGCTCCTTTTGTTGATCCAAAGCAATTGGAGAAGCCCCGGCTTGCCGAACACATTCAAGCGGATGTCCGGAATAAAGGCTACAAACTCATGGATATATCCGACTCCGGCAGTATCGGATTTATGTACCCATGGTCGCCGAATTTAACACATGAAAACCGTAATTTTATATCAAAGCTATGCGCCTCCTCAAATGTCTTGTGGAATATCCCTTCCATTGATGCTGCCCTCGCTTTACCGCTTGCCCGACTACGATTGATTCAACCCGAAATGAAATCGGAGATATTAGGTACTATCTCAACGCTGCCGGGCATCCGGTTCATCGATTACCTGGGGGTTCGTTACATCAGTACAAATGAAATTTATCAAACAGTGGGTTTGGAACCGTTGATTAGGGATGGTATTACTGTTCTGGAAAACAAGTTAGCCTTGCCACGCGTACAGACCTTTACACGTTATGAGATGGCAAATTCAGCCGATAATGCACTAAGGCGCTTGAAACAGTCACAGAAAGCAACGCTGATCCTGGAACCTCCTTTCAATAAAGCGGCAGGTACAAAAGGACTGCCGGCCAGCACAGTTTTTAATGAAGTAAATGCCTTAAATATATTGTCTGCAAAACTGACTAATGATCGATACAGGTTCGAGGTCAATGCCGCACAACCCGCCTGGCTATTTATTGCAGATGCAAACTATCCAGGCTGGCAGGCACGCATTGACGGTCAATCGACGCCAGTTTATAGCGCACAGGTGCTCGGCAAAGCGATACTTGTGCCTTTCGGCAACCATAAAATCACCATCGAATACAAGCCGCGCAGTTTTGCCATTGGCCTTTATTTACTTCTCATGACGCTGTTTGTTCTATTGGTTATTGGCATCCGGCGTATCTATCCGGCGAAGTCTCTTTTTAGGAAACAAGTAGCGCATAGATAATTTAGACAACCGATATGATATCACATCAATAAAACTGAGAAATTGACTCTGAGGAATTCTTTTTTGGATAACCGGCGATTCCATGAAATAGATGTATTGAAATGTGTCGGCATTTTAACAGTCGTTTATATGCATTCTATGTCCACGTCTTTTGATGTTTCTAATTTTCTGTGTATATTGTTGCGTGATATTTTCAGGTTTGCTGTCCCCGGCCTATTTTTTGGGGCAGGTTTTCTTTTTAATAAAAATGATGTTTCAACGGGTCAAATTATTAAAAAAAAAATGATCCGGATTTTGCCTCCTTATATTTTCTGTTCACTGTGTATACAATTTCTGAATTTGCCGGGCTTGAATTTCACACTTGAGAATCTTGACGCAAAACAATTAATATTCAATCTTGTTTTTGGAGATACGTTAAAGATTTATTATTTTATTTTTGTTCTTTTCTATCTATACGTCTTCTCACTTTTTTTAAGGCTTGTTCCAGATAAATGGGTATTGGTTATTTGGGGTGTTTCCTTTCTTCTAATCCTATTTTTTGTGAAAAAAGTAAACTTTCAAGGTTATTCTTTTTTTCTTTTATTTCGTCACCCATTTATTCACTTATTTTCATATATAACCGGTTGGGTTTTTTTTCTTTACTATGAAAAAGTTACCTTTATTTTTAAGAAACATTTTACTGCGATAATTTTTACCGGCATCATTTTAGAAATAGTGATCCTTGCCTTTACAAGAATGCATGGCAGATATTTCTGCGCATTTCCCATACTGGCTCAGTGTCATATTTATATTTGCATAACACTTCTGCTGATTTTGGGCATTAAAACCGTTAAATATCAAAAAACAATACGGTATTTCAGCAATTATTCTTACGGGATATATTTGCTGCATTTCCCTATCGTCAGTAGCTGCCAGCGCCTCTATCCTGAAATTGCGGCAGGCTATTCTTTTCCGTATTCCTTAGTCTCATGGTTTGTGGGCGTTTCTATTAGTATTTGTATTATCGTTGCTATAAAAAAAATCACCGGGCGTTATTCAGTTCATCTTGTGGGATGTTAAGTTCTTCAATCATGTTTTTGAAAGCCCTTAGCGCAATAATTATGGAGACATATCCTTGCTGACTTTTTCCCTTGTCATTCCCAATCTTAACCAGAGCCATTTTCTGCCGTTTGCACTGGAAAGCATTCGCCATCAATCGGTCCCATTCCATCTGGCAGTCATGGATGGCGGATCGACGGACAATTTCAGCGAAGTAATTAAAGAATGCTCCGATATCATAACTTATAGCCAATCTGCTCCCGACAACGGTCAGGCTGCGGCAATTCACGAAGGATTTGAGAGAGTTTCCGGAGATATCGTTTGCTGGCTCAATGCCGACGATTATTATTTCCCCGGCGCGCTGGACCTTGTGGCTGCCTGTTTTGAAGCAGATCCGAGTCTGGATGTTGTATATGGCGATGCTATACACGTAACGGAAGATGGCTTTTTTTTATCATACTTTCCGCCTATTCAGGAATTTAATGCAAGAGATCTCACGCGAACCTGCTTCATCTGTCAGCCTGCCTGTTTTGTCAGGCGATCCGCCTATGAGAAGGTTGGCGGCGTTGATTCCAGCCTGGTTTACACTATGGACTGGGATCTCTGGTGCCGTCTTGCCCGTGTCGGAGCTAAGTTTCATTATATCCATGAAGCGCTGGCGGCTGTTCGGTATTATCATGGAACAAAAACATTAAGCGGGAACAGGAAGCGCTATTGGGAGATATGGCGCATTGAAAGAAAATATGGACTAAGACTGCTGCCCTGGTCGTGGGTGGGTTTTTATTTTTTTGATTTAAGCTTTAAGGAACAAAAGACGGCAACGGAGAAAATTACTTTTAGTGTTTTAAAGTATTTAAGGCGGATGAAGAAAAGAATTGTTTCATACCGGAATCTTGAAAATCAGTCCAATGGGGCGCTATATGGATTTCACAGGTGGGAGCCCGTCGTGGTTGGCAAGGGAACGATCCGCTTCCCCTGGTATGATAAGCGCCGGTTGAGGAAAATTCTCCTGCGGGTGACACCTGAGGGCCTGAGTTATCGCACAACAATTAATGGGGCATGTCAGACAGTTGTATTGGCGAAGGATGGGCAAGTTCACATCGATGTGCCTTTGCCGGACAAATCCCTGGTCGAGATATCCATCGAGTGTCTTGATCAGCAGTGTTGGACATTACTGGATTTTTCCTGTGGATGAACTAAATCTGATTAAAGGATAATAAACTGAATGATATTGCCTTCCCGTGAAAAGATGACCGGCGGAATAAGAGGAAAAGGTCGCGTCAGGAAATCTATCCCAGGTTTTCCTTTAATCAGTATTATTACAACCGTTCGCAACGCAAGATACGATATTGAAAGGGTTATTGACGAGGTTCAGCGTCAAACGTATAAAAATAAAGAGCACATAATAATTGACGGAGGATCTCACGATGGGACAGTGGACATTCTAATAAAAAAAGATTGTGATGTTGATTACTGGATATCCGAAGCGGATGCGGGTATTTATGAAGCGATGAATAAAGGTATCGATGCCGCCGGCGGTGAATGGCTTTATTTTTTGGGGGTTGATGATTCGTTTTACTGCCATGAGACGTTAGCAGCGATGTTTCAGGACAGGGTTATTTCCGATGACGTCAGCCTGGTGCTGGGGAATGTGATTTATCCCGATGGAAGATTGTTCAGAAGCAGGTTTGACAGGAAACTTTACTATAAAAACTGCATTCATCACCAAAGCGCATTTTATCGACGTTGCGTATTTGATAAGTTCCGTTATGGTCTTGATGCATCATCAGGATTGAAAAGACATTTTAGTATTTCGGGGGATTATCAACTGAATCTGATGTTGTTCACCAGACGGATAAATCAAGTATATATAGATAAAGTCATCGCAAAATGCGGAAGAGGCATTTCTATGGAAGGTAAATTTATTGGATACCTTGAGGAAATTATGATCAGACATCAATATATGAATTTTTTTCAGGCTATAATTTTTGATGTGATGACTGTACTCAGGTATGGGTTTAAACAGATTCGATCTTTAAAATGATTTAAAATTGCAAATGATTCCGGGAAATGTGAAAGATATCTAACATATTTAATTAGAATGGAAAAGTAAGTGAGATCCTTAAATGGATTCTGAACCGACACAGATAAAGAGCGCCAGTTTGTCTGTTTCCGTTGTCAGTTATGCCCCCTCAATCAAAGAATTGTCCCTGACACTGGAAAGCCTTGGCAGGGCAGTTGGTCACGCTAGAAAGAACAATGCTTTGTCCTATGCCCAGTTGTTTTTGGTTGATAACGGCCCCGGAGACAAAGAGGCTGATGCTCTGCGTTCTTTGCTTTTAGTTCTGACGCATGAGAATGTTTTTTCTCGCATGGAGTTGTTGTCCGGGCATGGAAATATCGGCTACGGCGCCGGTCATAATCTTGCTCTTAGCATATCGGACGCTGATTTTCATTTGATTTTAAATCCTGATATTATTGTTGATTATCAGGCTATTTATGAAGCGTTGCGCTTTTTTTCAATTCATCCGGATGTTGGGGGGCTTAGCCCCTATGCTGAAGATCGTCATGGAGCCCGGCAATTTCTTTGTAAAAATTATCCGACGCTTTTTGATTTGATTTTGCGTGGTGTGCTTTCCGAAGGAGTTCAGCGGTTTTTCCAAAAACGAATTTCTGCATATGATATGAGAGATCTTTGCGGAACATCGGAACCTGTCTTTGATATTCCTATTATCAGCGGCTGTTTCATGTTTTTAAGAAAAGAAAAGTTGATGCTTGCAGGTGGTTTTTCACCTGAATATTTTATGTATTTTGAAGATTTTGATCTCTCACTTAAACTTGGCAAAGTGACTCGCCTCACATATGTTCCATCGGTTAAAATTACTCATTTTGGCGGAAATACAGCCTGTAAAGGATGGCATCATATCCTTATGTTCACAAGGTCTATGCTGAGGTTTTTTGAAATGCATGGCTGGAAAATATGGTCCCGCGGAGATTTTTAAGTGCCACATGTGCTTGTAACCGGAGCAAACGGTTTTATCGGAAAAGTGCTTTGTGAGGAAATGGCTATCAAGGGATTGAATGTCTGCGCATCCGTTCGGTCACTGAATAGCGCACTAAGTCTTCCAAGAGAAGTAGAAATAAGAGAAACAGGTTCAATCGGCCCAGATACATACTGGACAAAAACTTTAGAAAATGTTGAATCGATAGTTCATCTTGCCGGGCGTGTCCATATGTTTAATGATTCATCGTCCGATCCTCTTTCTGAATATCGAAGCGTTAATACAGCCGGAACCGAGAGGCTTGCACGCGTGGCAGCTTCTTCAGGTGTAAGGCTTTTTATTTTTTTAAGCACTATAAAAGTAAACGGGGAGGGGAAAAATACACCTTATACCGAAGAAGATATTCCAAGCCCTCAAGATTCTTATGCTGTCAGCAAATGGGAAGCGGAAGAAAAGTTGAAATCAATTGCCGGCGAAACCGGTATGAAGGTAGTAATTATCAGGGCGCCGATGGTTTACGGGCCTTGGGTTAAAGCCAATTTTTTCAGATTACTAAAGATGGTTGACAGGGGAATTCCTCTTCCCTTTTCAGGAGTGGATAACAGGCGCAGCATTATATACATAAATAATTTGGCAGATGTTATAATTCATTGCCTTATAAATTTTAAAGCAGGTCTAAAAACATATCTTGTAAGTGACTGCGAGAATATATCTACACCCCAACTTGTCAGGCAAATTGCAAAATCACTTGGCAAGCCTGTAAGATTATTTTACGCACCTATATTTATGTTGCGGCTTGGAGGCCTGTTAACCGGAAAATCTCATACCATAGAAAGGCTTATTAATTCACTCTATATTGACCCGTCGAAAATCATAAAAGAACTGAACTGGCAGCCGCCTTTTACATTTGAACAGGGGCTTAAAGAAACAGCGGAATGGTATAAAAGCCGGGGTAAGAGGTATTAAGGCAGCTCATAAGTTTATAAATTGGCAAGTTCGTAAGCAAAAGATTATAAAGATAGTATTATTAATTGCCGGCTGCTGAACGAACCAATAAATAACATTCACCGACTTACTGGTTATTATGGTTTAATCTTGACAAAATAATTATATTTATTCATAATGCACAAATAATTAATATTTTGTGCATTATAGGTGAAAAATGTTAGTTGATGCCGTTCTTATTCAAAAAAGAGAGCTGGAAAACAGGTTAAAAGAAAATTATGTTGAGAGGAAGATATCATTGCCATTGGATCTTGGCAATGATCAGATAAAGGTCATTACAGGTCCAAGACGCTCAGGCAAGTCATTTTATGCCATACACCTGCTTCAACAAACCGGCTCTTACGGCTATGTAAATTTTGATGATGAACGACTGGCCGGTATCGAAAATTATGATGAAGTCATTAACGCCCTAAACACTGTTTACGATAACCCCCGTTATCTGCTTTTTGATGAAGTCCAGAATCTTCCCCGCTGGGAATTGTTTGTTAATCGTCTGCAAAGGCAAGGATTCCGGCTTCTGATTACAGGGAGCAATGCCAATCTGCTCAGTTCGGAACTGGCAACACACCTTACAGGCCGTCATACTTCTCTTGTGCTGTTCCCTTTTACTTTCAGCGAATATCTGTCGATTTTTAGCAATCAGCAAACTATGCTGGAAAAAAAGGCTTCTCTGGATATTTACGCGGAACAGGGAGGATATCCGGAGCCACTGTTGAAAAAGATAGACAGGCGGGATTATCTGCGCACCCTGATACAATCCACACTGTATAAGGATATAATCAGGCGGTTTAAAATAAGGTCGGTTCAGGGTATAGATGACCTGGCTCTGTATCTTATGTCAAATATTGCAAGGGAGTATTCATTCAACTCGCTTTCCGAAGTTACCAAATGCCGTAGCGTTCATACAATTGATAAATATATCCGCTACCTTCAGGAAGCTTTTTTGCTTTTTTCGCTCAATCGCTTTTCTTTTAAATTAAAAGACCAGAAGGGGTCTAATAAGAAAATTTACAGCACAGATAACGGAATGGCAGTATCGGCAGGTTTCCGTTTCAGCGCAGACAGGGGAGCGCTATATGAAAATCTGGTGGCAATAGCGCTAAAGAAAGAAGAGATTGCCGGCAGAATTTCATTCTTCTATTGGAAAAGTCCCCAAAACGAGGAAGTTGACTTTGTCGTGAAAGAAGGGTTGCGTATTTCTCAGTTAATCCAGGTATGTTCTGATATTTCTAATCCAAAGACATTAAAGAGAGAAATTCGGGCGCTGGTCAACGCATCTTTGGAACTGCATTGTGAGGAACTGCTATTGCTGAATGACCGTGCCAATCGCACTGAAACTTTCAAATGGCAGAATGCAACACGTCAAATCCGGATTATTCCTATATGGCAATGGTTGGAGGGTTATGTATGATTTTTCTTGCCAATTCAGGGCAACCACAGGCGATTGCCCCTGCACGCCTTGTGTTACACCTTATGCCTTGCTTCTTGTTTCTTAATTATGAAGCGCATTTTTGATTTAATAATTTCTTTACTACTGCTTATTTTTTTATTTTTACCTATGCTTGTAATTGCGTTGCTCATAAGAGCAACCTCAAAAGGCCCGGCGCTTTACTGGTCGGACAGAATAGGCATTAATAATACAATATTTAAAATGCCAAAATTTCGCACCATGCGGATTGATACTCCTGCGGTTGCAACTCATCTTTTATCAAATCCCGGAAAATATGTAACATTTGTGGGCAGATGGCTTAGAAAAACAAGTCTTGACGAACTCCCGCAGATATTCAGCGTGCTTAAAGGAAATATGAGTTTTGTAGGACCAAGACCAGCACTGTTTAATCAGGATGATCTGATAGCGCTAAGAACCTCAAAAGGCATTCACGCTCTTATACCGGGAATCACCGGCTGGGCACAGATAAACGGCAGAGACGATCTTCCGATTCCTGTCAAGGTTGATTATGATTATTTCTATCTGCAAAACCGGTCTTTTATTTTTGATCTGAAAATATTGGTTAAAACCATTGCAAATGTTCTGTTCGGAAAAGGGGTTCAGCACTGAAAGAGTTAATAAGCTAATAAGTTGGTAAGTTCATAAGCTTCAAGGATAAAGGCGAAAGGTACAATGAGAATGGGCTAAGGTTTGAGGAAAAGATAGCTCACGAACCGTCTTTTCAAAGAAGTCTTTCGCCTAATAACAAGTCCCAGATTTTTTTTACCCGTTCTCTGATTTCAATGAAACGGCTATCTTCAACTTTTGCCGCTTTTTCCTGAAGGCTAAGCCTGTGAGCTGTCAACCTGTATGTTAGATAGGCTTCTTTCAGAAAGTGGGCTGTATCGCCATCGATTATTTTCGTTTCTGCCAGTGTCTGCAAGATACGCACATTATCGGTCCATTTTGTAAGTTCTATATGCCCGCTTGATTTTAAAAGAACAAGATATTGCACTAAAAATTCAATATCTACTATTCCTCCAATATCCTGCTTCAGATCAAATACGCCCGGTTCAGCCTTCAAATGCTCTTTGCGCATGCGTTCACGCATGGTTAACACCTCGTCTTTTAGTTTGTCTTTATCGCGTGGACGGGCAAGCGCCTCTTGCCGGATTTGCTGAAATCGTTCTGAAAGAGCATCATCTCCGCTTACAGGTCTCGCCCTTACAACTGCCTGGTGTTCCCATGTCCATGCCTCATTAAGCATATACTCTCTGAATCCTTCAATGTGGCTGACAAGCAGTCCTGCGCCTCCGCTTGGCCTAAGCCTCATATCGGTTTCATAAAGCATACCCGCACGGGTGTATGATGTCAGGATATGTACTACCCTTTGCCCAAGCCTTGAATAAAATTGTGAGTTATCAACAGGGTTCGCATCGCCTGAGGTCTGGCCGGAAGCGCCTGAATGAAGAAAAACAAGATCAAGATCGGAGCTGTATCCCAGTTCAAGTCCGCCAAGTTTTCCGTAAGCTATAACAACAAAACCTTTCTCACATTTCTTTTGATTTAAAAAGCAATCCGGCTTTCCATGTTTTTGGATAAGGTGCTGCCAGGAAAGTTCAAGCACCTTTTCTATTATTACTTCAGCGATATATGAGAGATGATCGCTTACCTTCATAAGAGGAAGGCCGCCTGTTACATCTGCCGCAGCTACACGAAGAGTAGTTACCTGTTTGAATATACAAAGCTGCTCAATTTGATACTCAAGATCCTGGGAGGATATAATTTCAAAACGTCTTTCAATTTCTTTTATAAGATCTTCTTTTTGCGGAAGCACATAAAGAGTTCTTGGGTCAAGAAGTTCATCAAGAAGCACCGGATGTTGAGCCAGAAACGAAACAATCCATGAGCTTGATTCAGCCAGTTTTATAAGGTGTTTAATTGCTACCTGGTTTTCCAGTAAAAGAGACAGGTAATTAGTGCGTTTTTCAATTGCTTTTAGAAGATCTATAATGCGGTTTAATGCAACAAAAGGTTCTTCTAATTTGGCTGTTTCTTTAAGAAATACAGGAAGCAATTTATCCAGCTTCCGCCTTCCGCTGCCGCTTAGAGTTTTTGTTGCAGTATCATTCTGAAAATGCGCAAGCAAATTGATCACATCTTCAGGTCTTTTGTAACCGGCTGAGGCAAGGATTTTTATATTATGTTCTTTCCTGTCGGGAAATTGCCATACATCGTATAATGTTTCAATATTATCTCCTTTATTGACTGCATTGTTTTCTCCTGAATCAAGAAGACTATTGAAATGGCGCTGCACATTTTTTCTGTGCTGTTCAAGCTCTGTATGAAATAACTTCCAGTTTGGAAAACCCATAGAATAAGCAAGGCAAATTTTTGATACAGGATCTTCAGGTAGATTATGCGTCTGTTTATCGGAAAATTCCTGCAAATGATTTTCTACAGTGCGCAGGAATATGTAAGCTTTTTCAAGTTCACCGCTCGTATTTTCCGTGATATAATTCATTTCGGATAGAATATTTAATACTTTCAGCACATCCCTCTCCTGAAGAGCAGGGATTACTCCTCCGCGTATAAGCTGAAATATCTGGGCAAAAAATTCAACTTCCCTGATTCCGCCCGGCCCCAGCTTAATATTATCCTTCATTTCCTTCTGCATAACCTGGAGGTCTATTTTTTTCTTCATATCCCTTAAAGATTCGATAGCCCCAAAGTCCAGATATCTCCGGTAAACAAAAGGTTTAAGCCTTTCTAAAAGTATTTCTCCGGCAGGCTTGTCGCCGGCAACTATCCTTGCTTTTATCAGCGCATACCGTTCCCATTCACGGCCCTGTTCCTGGTAATAGTCTTCCATACTGTCAAAGTTCATTACAATCGGCCCATTCTCCCCATAAGGACGAAGGCGCAAATCAACACGGAATACCAGCCCTTCATAGCCTGTTGCTCCTATTATCGTTATGAGCCTTCGGCATAAGCGAACAAAGAATTCTTCGTTGCTTATTTTTTTTTCACTGCCTGTTGTTCTTCCCCCGTCAGGATAAGCAAACACAAGGTCAACATCCGAAGAAAAATTAAGTTCATAACCTCCGAGTTTCCCCATACCTATAACAACAAGCCTTTGCACCTGCCCTTTTAAATTTATGGGTGTGCCGAACTCTGACTTCATATTTCCATAAAGACATGATAATGCCGCATCAATAACGCTATCTGCAAAAACGGATAGATCCTTAACTGTTTCAGAAAATCCGGCAAGACCTGCCAAATCACGCCATGCAATCCGAATCATTTCGCGGGAACGGAATTTTTTTAAAATATTTACTATTTCAGAGTCACTTGTTATGCCGGATAAAAGGCTTTGTAATCTTTCCGCATATTCATTTTCACTGTAAGATCTTTTAAGATCCTTACATCGAATTAAATCTACCAGTATATCGGGATTTCTAGTGCAGGTTTTTGCTATAAAATCACTTAAAGAAAAGATGTATTTGAGTTCAACAACAAATTCCGGATCTTTTGTGATTTCTATCCCTGTCTGATTAAATGCTCTTAGGAAAGAATCCAACCTGCTGTTTAAATCAGGCAGAAGTTTTTCCGGTATAGCAGGCAGGCGCATGATATGATCTTTATGTTCCATTTTGGGGTGTTATATATCCCCATTCAACAAGCCGCTTATAAGCATAGGCAGCGTTATTTCCGCTTTTTTCCATCTGAAGGTATCTGCTATATTCATCAGCCGCTTCTTTCTGTTTTTTCATACCTTCCAGACAAGAACCCTTATAAAATATTGTACCAGGGTTTCCGGGAAGCGCTTTTTCATAATTATTGAATTCATTATAAGCGGATTCAAAATCTTTTCTCTTCATCTTTGCAAATCCTGAAATATAAATTGCCTGGGCTTCCTGCGGGTACACATTTTTAGCTGTTTCGGAGTATTTTAAAGCTTCGTCGAATTTGTCCTGTATCAAAAGGCATTTTGACATCATAACCAGGCCGGCATAATCATCAGGTGCAATTTTAAGCGCCTGTTTAAAGTGGTTTTCGGCAGCATGATTATTGTTTTTTCCTATTTCCATATCGCCGTGCTGCATTTCCTCAATAGCCGGTTTAATAGCTCTGAGGTTAGCAGTATTATCCATGTATCTTTCTTTAAAAACCGGCTGATTTCGGTAAGTTTTATAAGTATTGCCTACATTTTGAACTGCGGTATTATATCTTTCTTCGCTCATAGGATGAGTAGAAAACATCAGCTCAATAGCATTAGGAGTGTGCTTTGATGTGCTTTTCAGCATATCCATAAGTCCGATAAATCCATCAGGACTGTAACCGGCTTTTGCCATATACTCCATTCCAAGGGCATCCGCTTCACGTTCATTATCTCTGCTGTACGAAGCAAGTAGCATACCCGAACCTATCATTCCAAGACTTTCGGCAATCTTGCCATATGTTGCACCCTTTGAACCGGCATACGCCGCAATTCCTCCGGCTGCAATAGAAGTCAATAAGCCTTTTGACATCTGCTCTGCCGTATGTCTTGCATTAACATGACCGAGTTCGTGCCCGAGCAAAGCAGCAAGCTGCGCTTCGTTATCAAGATTTACGAGAATTCCCCTTGTTGCGGCAATACTTCCGCCTGGGAAAGCATAGGCGTTGACATATGAGGCATTAACACATCGGAAGGAATAAGGCATATTTGGCCGGTGAGTTACGGAAGAAATATTTTTTCCTGTTTGGTTTATATAATTATTTAAAACGTTATCCTGGATTGTGCCGTAGTCGGCTGAAAACTGCTGAGGTGATTTTCCCTTGTCGATTTGAATCTCTGAATCTTCAGAAACGAGCATAAGCTGGCTTTGCCCGGTAACCGGATTTACGGCACATCCCGTTAATATACCGGCTGCTGTGAGAGAAGAGAGCCATAGAAATTTCCGTCGAGTTAATCCCGATGAGATATCAGCTATATCCAAATTATTAGTTTTCATGATAACTCCTTAAAATGCTTTTCCAACTACTTTTGCTGGTCCCGAATTTCCCTGTAAATCGGCCCCCAGATGGGATGGCCCACCTCAGCCTCATTCAGCGTAAAGTTGCGATCATTTTCAAAAGCCTTCGAAAATTCATCGCGGCATCTACGTGCATTGCCTGAACAGCAGGCTATAAAAGCCAGATACTTATGGGCTTTCGCGATATCCGCCTTATGGTCAAGACCAGCGTTGAGGGCATCTTGAATATTCTTTGCGGCGCTATTGTATTTTCCTTCTTCGTAATTCTTAACCCCTTTTTCCAGCAACTGTTCACCCACGCTCTGAGGCAGTCGTTCGGCACGCTGATCTTTGCCGATGTTCAATGCACAGCTGGTCAGAATCATGATTCCGGCCAGCAGAAGGATTTTATAACGTAAAAGGGTCATATCCAAACCTACCGTTAACGGAAAATATGTTTGATCTTCAACCGGTTTCCCGGTTTTAAGTCCACAATCTGCTTATAAGGTGGAAAGGTTGTGTTCCTGATTTCTATCTGGTGCTTGCCTGGCGCCAGCTTCAAGCTGTTCAGGGGGGGTGATACGCCCTTCTTTTTACCGTCCACATAGACTTCCCCCCATGGTGCGATGCCGATAGAAACAGTGATGGATGCAGGGATATTATCTACTGCTTTGTCTAAAGCAGTGGTCTCTGCTTTCGCGCCTGCCGCGGGGAGCCCTGCCTTTTTCGCTTCCTCTGGCTTCGCAACGGATACCGGTGACCGGATCATTCTCTGATCTTTTGCCGGCGTGCCTTCTGTTTTCCACACGATAACCGGCACGCTGATCAGGATAACAATCAAGGCAACGGCAACACAGAGCATAATTCGTTTGCTCTGTAAGGTATCCCGGTTAAGCCACTTCATGCTCCAATTGGTCAACATCTTTTTCCAGCCAAGATGCCAGAAAGTCTGCTGTGAGGTCCGGTGCGACTCATCATCTTCAGGCATCACGGCACCTCCGCTTTTTGCGCTCGTATCAAAATCAGTGGCGGAGGTAGATAAGTCGTTGCCGGCGGTTCTATTACTTTGTTCTTCCGGTCGCCGCATGTTCGGGAATGGCGGCGATACTTCTTTCTTTTCTGCAGGGTACACCGAGTAGACCTGATGTTCTCGCACATGTTTATCGGCGCGTGAGCCTTCATAATGAAAGAGCTTGGCATATTCCTGAGAAAGGCGGGAAATCACCTCGAAATAGGAGCGGGAAACGAGGACCTGTCCTGGTTCAGCAAAACTCATCACGCGCTGGGCTACATTGATTCCGTCACCGATCAGATTAGGCTGTCCGTTGATATCCCGGACAAGTTTAACTGGACCGAGGTTTATTCCGGTGCGGGCGGAAAGAAGGGGCTTTAACGATATGTCCTCACCAATAATGGCATCGCGGATACTCAGAGCCACAAAAAGGGCATCCTCCGGATCGCCCAAAAAACCGATGGCAGCTCCATCCCCCGTATCAAGGATGATTCGGTCGTTGACCGCAACATCCTTGATTGCCTCAGCCAGTATAGCGTTGAATCGGCTCTTAAGCTGGATCTGCTCGTTCACCGGATTCTTTGTGCATTCCACAATATCCAGAAAAACAACACTACATATAAACGTTCTGTTCGTTGTTTGCAACATAGGGTTACTTCTCCGGGTATCATCTTCTCATGTTGGGGTTCTGTTTCACCCTGAGTATATACCTTTCATGAAATTGCCGTCGATATGGATCTGCCCGTTTCAACCCCCTGTGACCGGGTATAGGTGATGGGAAGGACATCTTGCGTAGGGGAAGAAAAATCATAGGGTTATTCCTCGTCCGGTAGATCCTAAGCAAATGAATAACACCCTTTTTTCTCCCAACGGTCAAGGATTCTCCATCCACTTAATCCACCACCTAATTTGCACGGCGTGAATATTTTCTATCAAGCCATTATTACTGTGTCAAATTCAATTTTTGGCAATGCCTCTTATTAATTGTGTACTCATATATTAAGCCTATCTATTAACCCTAAAAGGAAAATTAGTGTTACAACTTGAATTGTGAATTAAGCTTTTCAAATTCTAATCTTATTTTCTTATCCGTTTTTATTTGCTCCCTAATAGCAGAAACACTTTTGCTGATTGAGGAGTAACTGACTCCAAAAACTTTTCCTATGTCTTCGTTTCTATATAAACCCATTTCCCAAAATAAATTTATCAGTAAATCCCTTTTTATCTTATCCTCACCGCTTAATCTTTTTTTGTTTTTGAAACCATTTAAATCAGCACCTATAATCTTTTCTGCTTCTTCCAACTGCTTATTTATGTCATTTGATCTGAGCACATCTCTTTGCTGGGGCTTTTCTTTATGAGGTTCCTTAGGTAAATATTTATCCCGCATTTTATAAATAAAATCACGGGCTCCAAAAAACAGACCGTGCCTTAAATCATCCAATATCCGTTTCTCTTCTTTCGAATATTCCTGAACCTTTTTACGATAGGCTCTGTTCTTCTCCAACCGATTCCCTTGAAATTGTGATAAAATAAGCTCCGTTTTAAGCCATCTTTCTGCCTTCCTGGCATATGCGTACGTCAAATAACTGCTCCACCTGTAATCCGCCAACCTTTCTATAATCCCGGCTCTTAACGGATTTCTATGGATATAACACGACAGCCTCATCAAATAACTGTTATCTTCTATTAAAAAACTTTTAAACCGTCCCTGAAACAAATGACCGCTCCTTCCATGCCTATTGTTATACCGTCTCGAATAGCTTAACCCAAACCACTGCAAACTCTTTGATAAATTGGACTTTTGTGTTTTAAGTATTATGTGATAATGATTTGTCATGAGCACATAAGCATATATTTCAAGATTAAACCTATCCGCCATTTCCCCCATTAATTCCAGAAACAACAGCCGGTCTTCATCATCTGTAAAAATATCCCTCTGCTCATTGCCCCTTGAAAGCACATGATATATTGCACCATCAAATTCTATCCTCCATGCTTTGCTCATGATATCCGTTTAAACAATATTTTTTCCTTTGTCAATAATTATTCACTATTCAAGATGTGACACCAATTGCCCTCATAAATAACAAATATGCCGAGAAAATCCAGAATAGATGCCACAGGGGCAATTCAT
>DYJH01000072.1 GCA_020723255.1 Desulfonema limicola
GCGCTATTTTTTATTTTCCGACCGAAAGAGGTTATGAAAAAACTATCAAACAAAGACTTGAGAAATGGCGCAAACTTAAGAAAGAGAAAAATATTGGATCCGATTAAATTTATGCAAATATCTCATATCAACTTCATTTTACATAGAACACCGTTTATGGCGAATGCCTTCGTTTTTGAAGTCCATTTTTAACAATCCACTACAAAAAAAGAAGTATTGTTTTCTGGGATTAATTCGACGGCTTTGTCCCCCGTAAACCAGCATGAAACCGGACGGATATTCAGGTTATTTATATTTTTTCGGAAAACTTCCAATCCAAAAGTATCGATCTGCTTCAAGCAGCCTGTATGTACGAACAACTTGGCTTTATAGTTCAATTCATTTATAATATTGATTAATTCATGCGCTGAATTTCCATCGAAATCGCCAAACAATTTCAGATGAACATTTTCACTATTTCTATAAACCTTGATTTTAAAATTTGCTGCCATTGTATATACTCCATAACTAATACCAGAAAGATTCACTTGTTTGCGGTTCCATTTTGTTTCCATGTTTTCCGATGAACAGAAGATCTTGAAGAAAATCATTTAAAAGACATTTCTTATGAAAAACACTCAACGCCAAAGGATGAATTAAAAAAAGATCGCTTGTGTTGATGAAGACATTTTTAAATTTATCACGATTTTCTTTCAAAACATCAATTAGCTCTTTTGCCGAAAAACCGTCAAATTCACCTATCAGATCAATTTGAAGGCTGCATTGTCTTTGCCGGGTAATAATTTTAAAATTTGATTCCATGTTTTTAATCCTTTTTAATGTGTTATATAGTATGACCTGTCTAAATTATCGGTTATTGGCATTGTTCTAATACATGCTGGGCGATATCGATTAAAGGCAGAACCTTGTCAACTCCTCCACGCTTAATGGCTTCCTGGGGCATTCCAAAAACAACGGAGGTTTTTTCATCTTGTGCGATAGTTGCAGCCCCTGCCTGCTTTATTTCCAGCATGCCTCTGGCGCCGTCATCTCCCATGCCGGTCATGATTACTGCTACGGTATTTTTGCCTGCATACCTTGCGGCGGAACGAAACAACACATCAACAGAAGGCCGGTGCCTTGAAACAAGAGGTCCGTCCTTTATTTCCACATAATAGCGGGCGCCACTGCGCTTGAGCATAGTATGACGGTTTCCGGGCGCAATAAGAGCCCTGCCCCGAACTACAGAGTCTTTGTCCTCAGCTTCTTTTACCGAGACCTTGCATAATGTATCCAGCCTTTTAGCAAAGGCTTTGGTAAAATGTTCAGGCATATGCTGTACAATTACCATTCCGGGAGAATCATGGGGCAAACCTTCCAGAAACTCTTTCAGAGCTTCAGTCCCGCCGGTTGATGCCCCGATTACAACCACCTTTTCAGTGGTACTGACCATAGCTTTTGATGAAGGTTTGGCAATCATGACATCGGCGGAAAGTTTCGGAGTTACTTTAATTGGCTTTGAATTAAACTTTCTGATCCTGGACATTGAGGCAGCCTTGACCGCATCGCAGATTTTAATTCTTGATTCTTCGAGGAATTGTCTGGTTCCAAGAAGGGGTTTGGTAATTATTTCCACTGCACCATACTCCAGAGCCTTGAGAGCTGTTTCCGAATTATTTTCGGTGAGACTTGAACATATAACTACAGGAATGGGATGCTGAGTCATAATTTTATGCAAAAAAGTTATACCGTCCATGCGCGGCATTTCTATATCTAATGTGATTACATCCGGAATCTGATGCAGAAGCCTGTCTGCGGCAATAAAAGGATCTGAAGCAGCCCCGATAACTTCTATCTCAGTATCGGAAGAAAGTATTTCGGCAAGAGTCTGCCGAACGACCGCCGAATCATCTACTATCAGCACTTTTATTTTTTTTTGCATGTGTAATCTCATTAATTATTGAATGCCTGATACGTTTCAGCATAACCTCGCCTGTAGTGGTATCAAATATTATTTTTCGCGCTTTCGTCCCTCCAAGATCCTGTGAAATCAATGTCAAACCTTCATTCCTGATAATTTTTGAGGCCATAGCCGCATTTTGCTTTCCCACACTCATTTTTTCATCTATGGTCCAGAAAGATAGAAGTAGTTCGCTTCCACCGAACAATTTACATTCTATTTCCGTTCGTTTTACATCCCTTCCGGTCATCTGATCTATCATCCAAAAGATTGAGCACTTAAGATATTTAAACTGATTCGGGCAGAGGTTTCGGCAGCTTTCCTTGCTTCTGCATTCTGGCAGATAACTATGACAGATTGCACCTATTTGAAGCCGGGGAACCCACATTGTCACAGCCAGGCATGATCCAAGAACAGTAGTAATTCGTGATGGATTTTTTGCTAAATAAACATTTCCAGGTTCAAGATATAACGATATCATTTTGGTCTCATATAGATCGTTGGGGCCACCGGAAAGAGGTTTATATCAAAACCGGTTAATGTTTCTGAATGCCCGACAAAAAGAAATCCTCCGGGACAGAGCAACCTGCATATCTTATTCAGTATTTTTGCCTGAGTCTCCCTTTCAAAATATATTAAAACATTGCGGCAAAAAATAACATTCAGCTCTTCACGAAAATCAAATTCCTGCTCCAGAAGATTCAACCGTCGAAACTTCACTAAGGATCGCAATTCCGGAATGATACGGAAAAGCCTCTGCTCACCGTTTTTGTTTCTCATCAGAAATTTTTTTCTGAAGTTCAAAAGAATCGGCTTTATCTTTTCCTCCTCATAAATTCCTTGTTTAGCTTTATCCAATACGGCAGTTGATATATCGGTTGCTATAATTGAAAAGTTTAGCGTCGGTCCGGAAAATTGTTCGGCAAATTCAGTTAATACCATAGCCAGAGTATATGGTTCCTCCCCGCTTGAACAGCCGGCGCTCCAGACCATCAATGTCTTTCTGTAACCGTCTTCCTGATTGGCGATTAATGACGGCAAAGCCGTTTTTATCAGATATTCAAAATGTTGGGGTTCACGAAAAAAATCTGTCTTATTGGTAGTAACCGCATTAACCATGTGGATGATTTCATCTTCCACAACATGAGCGCTGAAAATGTAGTCGCAATACTGGCTGAAAGATTCCAGTCCTAAATAACGGAGCCTTTTTCTGATCCGGCCCTCCAGCATCGTTTTCTTGATTGCCGGCATTTTAATGCCGAATTCTCTTTCAATAAAAAGGCTCAGGCGGGAAAAATCCCTGTTAGACATTACAGAATCCAGTTGTCTTTGATAAAGAGAATTAGATGACAGCATATTATTAAACAGCTATATGCTCAGAATAAAATTCTTTTTCGGGAGCCATGTGTTGGCTTTCTCCATGTAGCGAGTGTATTTCTTCAAAGGAAAAGACTCTGTCAATATCAAGAATGATAATAAATTCTCCGTCCCGCTTGCCCATGCCTTTAATGAATTCCGTCTTCAATCTTGTTCCCATTCTTGGGGCCGGTTCAATTTGAGCCGGTTCCAGCTCAATAACCTCCTGAACCGAATCGGCCAGAGCTCCAACTATAGTGCTTTCATCATCAATGGTAATCTCGGATATTATGATGCAGGTGTTTACGGTGCTCTCAGTCTTTTTCATTCCGATTTTGAGGCGCATATCCACTACCGGCACCACTCCTCCCCGCAGATTGATTACTCCGCGCATGAAGGCCGGAGTTTGAGGGACCTTTGTGATTGTTGTATATTCCAAAACTTCCCGCACCTTCCTGATGTCCAAAGCGAAAACTTCTTCACCAAGTTTAAAGGTCAGGTATTGGTTGACTTCTGTGATCAGTTCCTGGTTCATTATATTAACTCCTTTTTAGTATCTTTCATATAATTCATCTTCACTGTCACGGCCCTTACCAAGATCCAAAACAATGCCCGCCGGGACTTCCGGTTTCATGAATTCCATGCCCAGAGCCTTAGCCGGTTTTCCGTTTCCTGGATGCCTCTGTGCCAAAGTCGGTTTATGGGTTAATCTGGCTGTCTTCTTCTCAGCGATTAAAGTCTTTCTGTGGCCATTGCCGCCGTTATCGCCTATCTTGAAAAAATCGATTGTTACCTGGAGCTGCTCGGCCTGCTCGGAAAGGCCTACAGAGGTGGAAGATATTTCTTCCGAAGCAGCGGCATTCTGTTGAATGACCTTATCCAACTGCTGAATGGCTTTGCTGATCTGATCGACTCCTTTACTTTGTTCATTGCTGGCCGCGCTGATTTCCTGCACCAGTTCGGCTGTTTTTTGAATATCCGGCAGGATTTTGGCCAACATATCCCCGGCTTTTTCAGCCACAGACACACTTGAAGATGCCAGCTTAGTGATCTCGCCTGCAGCTGTTTGGCTTCTTTCGGCCAGTTTGCGAACTTCCGAGGCCACAACAGCAAAGCCCTTGCCGTGCTCTCCGGCCCTGGCAGCTTCAATAGCAGCATTCAAAGCCAAAAGATTGGTCTGCCTGGCAATTTCTTCGATGATAGAGATCTTTCCGGCAATGTCTTTCATGGCATTGACTGATTCCGATACGGCCTTGCCGCTTAACGAAGCATCCTGTGCGGCTTTGACGGCAATCTTCTGGGTCTGAGAGGCATTATCCGCATTCTGCTGAATATTGGCCGACATCTGTTCCACCGATGAAGAAACTTCTTCAGCCGATGCTGCCTGCTCAGTGGCTCCCTGAGACATCTGTTCCGAACTCGAACTCATCTGGATGCTTCCGGAAGCTACATTATCCACAGCCCCTTTAACCTCTTCAACAATACCGAAAAGCTTCTTTACCATAGAGGACAGCGCCTTCATCAGCTCATCCTGGGCGGATCTTTCCTTTACTTCCACCTGCAAATTACCTTCTGCAATCTCTTTGGCAACTATGGTAATCCGTTCCATGGCTTCAATCAGTGTATTCAGATTGTTTTTGATCTCATTGAAATCTCCGTTGTAGTTGTCGGTGATTTTCGGAGGAATATCTCCTTTGCTGATCCGGTCCACATATTCGGCAGCCACATTCAGCGGTTCGATGACTGAATCCAGGGTATCATTGACTCCCTGAACGATTTTCCGGAAATCACCCTGGTGTCTGGATGCATCAGCTCGTGTAGCCAGCTTGCCTTCCACCGCAGCCTTTGAGAGCATGCCGGCATCGGTTACTAAAAGTCTTACTGCATCGGTTACCTGGGCTACTGCGGAATCGATCTTTTCGAATACTCTTTTTACCTCCGCAACATCACTGTCGCCATCAGCTACCTGCAAATTAAAATCGAGATTCCCTTTAGCAAACTTTTCCAGACCTTCGGTTAGTTTGGAAGTTTCCATAGACTGAAATTTGGCAACCTTCTCGGCCTTTCTTATAGCCTGTTTAACATCCGTTTGATCAGTAACTACTTCAAAGGCTCCTATAATAGAACCGTTTTCGTCTTTAAGCGGCAAAGCTGTATAAGATATTTCCACATTCAGGGTTCCGGGATGTGCATCAGTTTCGCTAGTTGCTTCCAGGCAGTTGGTCATGGCCTGATTACAGGCGCATTTGCCGGTTTTGCAGTCCGATGTTTTAAAATGGTCATAACATTTCGAACCGATCACCTGTTTTTGTGTTTTACCACCCAATTCGGCGCCAATTCTATTCATATACATTACTTTGAAATCCCGATCGATGATCATGGCCGGGGAGGGCATGGTGTCGAGCAGCTTTACCAGGGAATCAAGGGTCCTGTTAACGCCTTCCACAATCTTCCTGAAGTCACCCTGATGTTTATCTGCATCGGCCCTGGTGTCCAGCTTCCCTTCCACTGCGGCCATAGACAGCATTTTAGTGTCGGCAACCAGGGATTTTATGGTTTCGATCATTTTATGCATAGCCATGATTAAGCTGTTCTCATGCTTTCCTTTAGTATCGATAATCATTGAAACATCCCCCGCCGATACCTTTCCTGCCAGTTCGGCCACGTATGCCGGATCTTCACCCAATTGGTTTAAAATATTCTGGCTGATAAATAAACCAAGTCCGAAAGCGGCCAGGATGCCGATAATTGAAGCCATGATCATAAACATTTTAGAAGAAGAGGCGACGGCCTGGCCATTATTGACTTCAACATCCCCAGCTTTTACATTATACTCAATAATTTTATCAAGGGCCGCCTCCGCTTTTTTAAACCCTTCCCTTTCTTTGCCTGTGGCCAGGGTCATGGCTTCATTTCTTTTTTGATCGGCCAACAAAATCGCCATCTGTTCGAGGTCCTTCTTCCAGTCTTCCCACGCAGCAGTGAACTGTTTCCAAAGAACCTCCTCTTCCTTATCCATGGGATTGTTTTCAAATGCCTTCCATCCCTTATCAACTTGTTTCCAGTACTCACTGAGGTTGGAATACTGATGTTTAACTTCTTGTTCATTTCTTCCAAATTCGGGAATCAGAAGTGTCCGTTCTGTTTTCTGAATGAGCGCCTGCGCCGTATCAATAAGATATAAATTCTCTATGCTGGATAGTCTGTTCAAACCTATATCATGAATACTGCTACCCATTTTATTCATACCCAGATAACCAACTACGGATACGATAGCCATAATGAAACTGACTATTGAAAAAGCCAGCATTAACTTGGGTTTCATTTTCATTCTATTAAGCATTTTGTATAACCTCCTGTTTTTCTAGTATTTTTCATATTGTTAATCGTAAGGATCACCTCAAAATCGTTATTTCCGATACGCATCGTCTGCCCGTTTATCCCCCGGTCTATAGAGTTTATGCCGCTTCCTGCTCTTCCCTTTCCACTTTTTCCGTCAGTTTTGCCAGATCAAGAATAAGTGCCAGAGTTCCGTCTCCCAGAATGGTCGCTCCGGAGACCAGCTCAACATCTTTATAATATCTTCCCAGGGATTTGATGACTGTCTGATGTTCACCTACAACCTGGTCCACAACAATGCCCACCCGATGCCCATTAACCCCGGTAATGACAATCTGTTCAATTTCAGGCCGATCACTCTGTATCAGAAACTGTTCTCTGAGCCTAAGGTAGGGGATGATTTCACCACGTACGTTGGCGATATGGCGGCCATGGGCTTTAGCTGTATCCTCTTTGGTTAGCTCGACACATTCTTCTACGGCCGATAAGGGCATGACAAAGAAATCTCCGGCCATCTTAACCAGCAAACCGTCAATAATAGCCAGAGTCAGAGGCAGTTTTAATGTTACCGTTGTCCCCATCCCTTTTTGGCTTTCAGTTTCGATTGACCCGCGAAGAGAATCGATTGTTCTCTTGACAACATCCATGCCAACACCCCGGCCGGAGATGCTGGTCACGGTTTCCGCAGTAGAAAATCCGGGTGTGAATATCAAAGAATAAATATCTTTCTCACTCAGTTTTGCATCAGGCTGGATTATTTCCTTCTCAACAGCTTTTGCCCGAATAACTTCGGGATCCAGTCCTTTCCCGTCGTCTTTTATACTGATAAGAACGCTTGCTCCTGAATGAAGAGCCGATAAGTGTATCTTGCCTTGTACCGGCTTGCCGGCGGCTTTGCGGATTTCAGGCGGTTCTATTCCGTGATCTATACTATTGCGGATAATATGGACAAGAGGATCATGCAGCCGTTCAATGACTGTTTTGTCCAATTCCGTTTCTTCTCCCTCCGTGGTCATAATTATTTCTTTTTTTTGATCCCTGGCCAAATCACGTACAAGCCGCTGAAACTGGCTGAAACTGGAGCCGATGGGGATCATACGGATACCCATTGCGTTGTCCCGAAGCTCATTTGTCAGACGTTCGACCTCTTCCGAAATGAGTATAAGGCCAGAATGATTCAAAGAGGAGGCTGTCTGGCTCAGCCTTGCCTGGACCGTAACAAGTTCTCCTACAAGGTTCACCAGCAGATCCAATTTGCCTGAGGCAACCCGGATGCTCGACACGGTTTCGGTTTTCTGCCGTTTTTCCATCACCTGTCGGATGTGCTCCTGCTCCAGCAGGGCCGATTGCAAGCTTTCGGGCTGTAGCATCCCCGCGTCAATCAGCATTTCCCCGATTCTCTTTTGTGATGACAAAACCTTTTCCAGCGCTTCCCGGCTGATATCTCCGCGTGCGATCAATATTTCCCCGATTTTCTTGTAGCCGGTTTCATCGATGAACCTGCCTTCTTCATCGATAACTTCAATATTTATCTCACTGGAATCTTCTACAAAAATAAAGACATCCCGAATCGCGTTATAACCAGCTTTTGTGGTCAGGATTATATCCCAATAGATGTAACATAATTCAGGACCCAGATCGTTCAGCATGGGGATGAGCCTGGTATTTGCAACGATAGTGCATATTCCAAGGGATCTGAGTTCATTTAAAAGAAGCACCGGATTGGCGCCGGTTGTGAAAAGTTTCCTGTTTGGGCGGAAATGAATCCGGTAGGTAACCATATGCTCCGAAGAAGGATCTAAGGCGCTCTCTTTTTCCGTACTTTTCCGCTGTTCCATGGGCTTGCCTGCCGCTATATTTCTGAATTCCGAAAGAACCGTATCGTGATCGGCTGTTTTATTTTCTTTCGCCTTTTCTCCTTCCAGAAGTTGGCGTATTATATCCAAAGACATCAGGCTGAGACTTATCAATTTATCGGTTATCGTAATCTTCTTGTTCCTGACCAGGTCATAAACAGTTTCCATCTCATGGGTAAATGCGGCAATATCGTCAAAGCCGAACATAGCTCCCGAACCCTTGATAGTGTGCAGTGCGCGAAAAGCTCTGGCAATCAGCTCCCGGTCGTTAGGATTTTTCTCCAGTTCCAAAAAAACGGTTTCCAGCTCTGCCAGTAACTCTCTTGCTTCTTCAACATAAATTTCCTCGGGTTCCATACTATTTTCTCCTTAGCCGAGAACCTTCTTTACTACAGCCAATAACTGTTCTGGCTTAAAAGGTTTAACTATCCAGCCTGTTGCTCCGGCGGCCTTGCCTTTTTGTTTCATTGTATCCTGCGATTCGGTTGTCAGCATTATAATTGGCACAAATTTGGTGGCAGGATTGGCACGGATGGCTCTGATTAATTCCAGGCCGTCAACATTGGGCATATTCAAGTCTGTTATGACAATATGCGGCCTGACAGTATTTAATTTGTTTAAAGCATCTTTACCGTCAACAGCCTCAACAATTTGATAGACGCCTTCTTTCTTTAAAGTAAAGCCGACCATCTGGCGGATACTGGCAGAATCGTCCACAGTCATTATCGTTTTGTTCATTACTTCCCTCCAGCAGCAAATATGCAAGTATGACTACTGTCAATAGAGCAGCCTTTATCTCTGGAAAATCCTGATTCTTCTATTACTTTGCTAAAAAGTGGCGGCAAATAGCCTTCCAATTTTAAAGAGAGTCCCGAAGTCCAAAATGTCCGGTGAGAGGAACAGATAACTTGCAGACAAGCCACGTGAGCCGTTTCCACTCCGTCCAGTTTCAGAGCTATGGGTTGTTCGCATTTCAAGAGGTTGACAAAAATATCTTTAAGCTCTCCGGCGTTTTCTATAATAAGATCTCCTTCGAGCCTTAATATTTGCCCGCCGTTTAAGCTTTCGGTTTGATATTTCATGGATTAATTTCCCGACTTAAAATAGTTCTACATTGTGTCCAAAGTTTGTTTCAGCGCCACCCGGTGCAGTTTTTTTGCCTGCTGCTGCCAAATTTTTTAACATGCCTGTTCCGGCCTCAGACAAAGCAGGTGAAAATGTGACAGATTCATGAATTTTTCTTTCCTTTTTCATTGTGTATATTTGTGTAAGTTCTTTCAGCTCTTTGTTTTGCTCGCTTTGTAAAGTTTCCGGAATAAACCTTCTTGTATAATCCACCAATGAGCTTAATCCTGAATTTACATATTTGATTTCATGCGCCATCCGCTTATGAACATTTATTTTTTTAATTGTTTCTTCTATTTCATTCTGGAAATCTTTCCCGGAGTGATCAATGCGGAATAAAAACGTTAAGATTTTTTGATTTGATTGCCGGATCGGTTCTATAAGTCTGAGTATATAATCTTTGTCTTTCCATTTATCATTTACTTCAATTTGTGAATTTTGAGTCAACTGGTCGGAAGTAACTATGAATGACTTAAGATTTTCGGCAATTAATTTAATATTGGCGGATGTCTCAACAGATAAATTATGGATAGCTTCAGCCAAGATGCTTAAAGAAAGGCCTTCCGCACCAGTGTGAGCTGCATGGACAATAGTATTAAGGGCTACTATTTTCATATCAAACCCGATTTTTTCTATTTCTATAACAAAGGATGACATTTCAGCAATAGTATTCGCCACCTGGTGTATAGTCGATTCAATCTGCTTATTTAATTGGGCATAGTCGGCCAAAGATTCGGTTAATCCGGATAGGTCTTTTTCTGTTTCAGTTAAAAAAGATTCTTTACTTTGTTCTTTATTGCCTGTCATATTTCCGGCTTCTTCGGAGATTTCTTCAATCAGCTTCGAAATATTTTTCAAGCTATTGACAATGCGGGTTACAGCGGAAAACAACTCATCACCTGAATTTTTTATCTGGGCCATCTGAAGCCTGCAGACAATCGCTGTATTGCTGGCCGCTTTTTTCGGATGCAATGACAAATTTTTTTTCCGGCCAATCGCTAATTTTTGAAGTACCCTATTTATAATGCCGGATTGATTTGCAGTACTGTTCGGATTTTTTAATTTTGATGTAAGCCTGGTTAAGGCTCCAATGGCATGTTCAATCTGTTGATGGGTGATATCATGGAATTGAATTGAGGCAACAACCTCGCCGATACTCTGAGATATACTGTTCCATTTTTCAGACAATTTTTTTACAGCAAGCGCCGAAAACTCATGCCGTTCTGAAAGAACACCAAGGTTTTTCGTGGTTCTGTCTATGATTAAACCGGATTGAACCTGTTGTCTGGCTTCAAAATTGTTTATTAGGATCAGATTGTTCTGGAGAAGCAAACTTAAAGATTGTGACTGATTTATAAGATGCTTTGATTTTGATTCGATATTGTCTGCCAGCTTTTTAATGTTTTCTGCAAGGGCTGAGAATTCCTCGCTGCTTCCTGTGATGCGGGCCGTTTCAATTTTAATGGAAATACAAAGTATATTAAGATTTCTGACAACCTTGGAGAAATAGTCAAGCTGGCTTCTTATGGCTTGCGCTTTGCTCAAAATGGAGGTCAAGATTTCAACGCCTTGATTCGATTTAATATCCAGTTGTTTTACATTATTAAATATTTCTTTAAGCCCGTCTATAAGAGCGGTAATTTCGTTACCGGACATTATAACTGCGACGGAAGAAGAATCATCGGAAATTTCTTTGGTTTGAAGATAGTAATCCTGAAGTCTTTTTCCGAGAGACAGGAATTCTGTTTCGGTGGAAGCATTCAACTGGGTTAATTTACCGGCAGCTTTTTCCAAATGGACAGTCATATCCATCCGGGACGGCCGGACAAAGAATCCTAATGTGGTTATTAATCCTGATTTAAGCCTTTTCAAAATCCAAACTTCCTGTTTCTTCCGTTTCCGGTATTGTTCTGGTCGGCTGACAGCATTTTTCTGAGCACTTCCGTGATCCAGCTAAAATTATTGCCTTTTAGACTTTCAGATCAGGTTATATGGCTATATTTCAACAACTGTGCCAATAAGGTCATAAAAAGCTCTGTTGCTTAATATGTTATGATAACAGGTAGATATAATGATATGGGTTGGGGGGGTATTTTAAATATGAGGTAATTTGTCCTGAAAAACTGGATTCCGTCCTGAAAAACTGGATAATTTTTTTAGGCGGGTATTGATATATTATATGCCTTAATGAGGCTGTAAAAACGGGAGCGGGATAGGCCTGATATGCGGCAGGCTTCCTTGGTATCTCCGCGTGTGAGAATGACAAGCTCTTTTAAATACCCCATTTCGGATTCGGCGACAGCGGCTTTTCGAAACTCTTTAAGCGATTTTGCTGGCACCGGGGCGACTGCTTGTTTTTCAGACATTGATTTTGAGGGTAGAAATTTTCTTACTGCGGATTTAGCTGCATGTACACGGATGTATTCAGGCAGGTGTTTCTGGAACAGAATATCAGTTTGACTGGCTGCGGTGATCGCAGCTTCCAGGGTTTTGACAAGTTCGCGGACGTTTCCAGGCCAGCTATAATTTGATAATACATCAATAACATCTGGAGATAGAACCTTTTTTTCCAGTTTATGGGCATTACAAAGTTCTGCGACATGATATAGGGCAATCTGTTCAATGTCTTCGGGGCGCTCTCTTAGTGATGGCAGGTTGATTATAAGCGTCTGCAGCCTGTACAAAAGATCCCTTCTAAACTGACCGGTTTTAACCCGGTGATCAAGGCTGCGATTTGTTGCCGCAATCAGCCTGAAATCGCTTTTGACTTCTTTCTGGCTGCCTACCGGGCGAAATTGGTGTTCCTGAAGCACCCGCAGAAAAACTTTTTGAATTGAATACGGCAGTTCGCCTACTTCATCCAAAAAAAGTGTCCCTTTGTGTGCCTGCAAAATCATGCCCTCATGTTCCCTGTCTGCACTGGTGAAAGCTCCCTTTTTGTGGCCGAAAAGAGCGCTCTCCACCAAAGTTTCGGGAAGAGAAGCGCAATCTACAATTACAAAATTGTTTCCCATCCTTTTGCTGTTGTTGTGAATGGCCAGGGCGAAAAGCTCTTTGCCGGTTCCGGTTTCACCGGTTACCAGCACATTGGCATCACTGCTTGTGGCTTGAGCCAGAAGATCGAAACATGATTTCATTTTGGAGCTGCTGCCGACAATCCCATCCAGATTTAATGCTACGGTTAATATTCTGGCTTTTTTCAATGCTTCGCGATACTGGAGAACAAGCTTAAGCGGCAGAAGAATCTTTTGAGGAGAATCGGTTTTCAGAATATAACTCCAGCTTCCGCTTTTAATTGCTGTTTCGGCGCCGTCTTCATCCCCGTAACCTGTCATGACAATAACTTCCGGAGAGGCGGGAGCTTTGCGTATTTCGGGCACAATATCCAGGCCGTTGCCGTCCGGAAGATTGACATCCAGCAATACAAGATCATAAGGATTTGAAAATATTTCCTTAAGACCTGTTCCAAGGGTATGCCTGCAAACAGTATTATGTTCCATCTGATTCAGCAAATCAGACAGCATATTGCACACCTTATGATCGTCATCAATTATCAATATACTGGCCATAAATAGACTATCCGCTTATTATTATAATCTATTTCCCTATTATTTCTTTGATTATTAATGCAAGATCTTTCATTATAATCGGTTTTGTGATGAATTTATATATTCCGGATGCCCTGGTTTTTTCTTCGCTATATTGTGAACTGTAACCGGTGCATATAATAACAGGGATGTCAGGCCTGATTTCCAAAAGCTTTTTTGCAAGTTGAATGCCTGTCATATGAGGCATGGTCATATCGGAAATAACAAGATCGAACGAATCTGGTTTTGACCGAAATATTTCCAGGGCTTCGGCGCTGCCGGTTTGGGCTGTAACCTGATAGCCCAGGAGTTCAAGCAGTTGCTTTTCCATTCGAACTATCTCTTCTTCATCATCAACAATCAAAATATGACCGCTGCCTGTAAGAGTCTGCTCGTTTACTTCATCTATCCCTGCTTCCGCCTTAAATGTGGTTGAAGGCAGATAAACACGAAAAACACTGCCTTTGTCAGGCTCACTACAAACCTTTATATCACCCTTATAACCGGCTACAATGCTATGCACTACGGCCAGTCCGAGACCGGTGCCTTTCCCGTCTTCTTTGGTTGTGAAATAAGGATCGAATATTTTTTCTATAACATCATTATTCATGCCGATGCCGGTATCTTCCACTGACAGACATACATATTTTCCGGGAAGCATTGCGGTATCTTTAAAGTCTTCCAATTCTATCTTTATATCTTCAAGGGTTACTTTAAGTATTCCGCCGTTTTCCTCCATAGCATGAAAGGCGTTGGTAATCAAATTCATAGCAATCTGATGAATCTGGGTAGGGTCTGCCATGACTATCCCGCATTTATTGCAGATGTTCTGCTGTATTTCGATGGTTTTTGGCAATGTTGAGCGCATCAGTTTTAAAACCTCTTTTATAATAGGATGTATTTTTATCGGCATTGGCTTTTGAATGCTTTTGCGGCTGAAAGTAAGAATTTGCTTTACAAGGTCGGCGGCGCGCTCGGCTCCGGATAGAATTTCCTTCAATTTATGATATAAGGGGCTGTTTTCAGGAGTATCAAAAAGGGCCATTTCAGCATAGCCCACGATTGGGAAAAGTATATTGTTGAAATCATGAGCTATGCCTCCTGCCAATGTGCCGATTGCTTCCATTTTTTGGGCCTGGGCAAGTTTTTTTTCGATATCCAGTTCTTTGGTTATATCACGCATCATCCAGATAAAATTTACAATCCGGCCATCTATAGTTTTTACCGGCGATATCGAACATTCGGCTGTGTATAAGTTTCCGTCCTTGCGTTTGTTTAAGATTTGTCCGGTCCAGCGTTTTCCTTCCAGGATATTATCAAGGAGATTTCTGAAGAATTCCTTATCCTGCTGATCGCATTTATGAATAAACGGCGACTGACCTATAACTTCATCATGAAAGTAACCAGTTAATTTTTCAAAAGATGGATTGGCGTATTCAATAATATTGTCAAGTCCGACAATTGCAACGGCTTCAAATGTCTGATTGACTGCTTCGGACAGTTTTATTAAATCGCTTTCCGATTTTTTTCGTTCAGTAATGTCTGAAATGGTTATAACAACTGCATAAGGTTTTGATTCGTTTTCCTTAAACAGGGGGTTTGTGTTGACGCTTATCCAGCGGATATCTTTCGTGGGTATTTTAACTCCGATTACCACATCTTTGCAGGGCATTCCGGTGGAAAGAGTAATCATTGATGGATGTTCCTGCCCTGGAAAAGGAGATCCGTCTTCATGGATAGTATTCCAGTCACGGCTCATAGAGGCATGACTCAAAGCTTCCTGCGCGCTGATTCCGAATATCTGTTCGGCAGCTTTGTTCCAGGCAACAATTCTGCCCGAAACTTCCTGAAGAATGATTCCCTCTTTTGTATTATCTATTATCGTTCTGTAACGGGCCTCGCTTTCTTTAAGGTTTTCCTCAACCTTCTTTTTGTCGCTGGTGTCCTGATATATTGCAACAATAAGGCCGGAAGGAAGTTTAAATACATAATTTTCAACCCAAATCTCTATGGAATTGTCTTTATACATGGATAAGGGGTGATATTGGGGCACACCGGTTCTGTAAACATTACGGAACACATCAAGCAAGCCGAACTCGGCTACTCCGGGAAACACGTCGGTCACTCTTTTGCCGATAACCTGTTCTTTGGTTTTTTTGCCATAAAGAAGACCTGTAGTATTAAAATCCACGAATACGAAATTTTGTCCGTTTTCAATGGGTTTATATACAGCTACGCATTCTTTCATATTATCGAACAACTGTCGTAATAGTTCCTCGCGCTCTCTGATAGCCTCCTCAGCTTTTTTCTGATCGGAAAGATCTACCACAATCCCGATTGTTCCTATAACTTTGCCTGATTCGTCGTGATAGCCTGACTTTCTTATTAATACATCGTATCTTGAACCATCGGCGTTTTCCATTTGAGATTCATAATGTTGAATTCCTGGCTCGTTGAAAAGCTTTTTATCCATCTCGCTATATATCTCTGCAAGATCTTTAGGGAAAATATCGTAAACGCTTTTACCGATGATTTTTTCTTTAGAAATACCTATGAGCTGGGCATAACTGTCATTGCATCCGATATATACTCCATCGGTGTTTTTATAAAAAACAGATATCGGCAAAGTATCTATCAACATCTGCAAAAATATATTCTGGCTTTTAAGTTGTTCCAGAGTTCTTTCCAGATGCATGCTTTTTTGCTTAAGGCTTTCTTGCATCTGTTTGTGTTCTTTTTTAATTTTGGCTACATGTAGCGCCATCTCTATCGAGACTTTAAGATCTCTTGTCCTGAAAGGTTTAAGAATATATCCGTAAGGCATTATTAACTTGGCGCGTTCGATTTTTTCTTCGTCGGCAAAAGCTGTGAGGAATATAACGGGTATGTCGAAACTTGACTGAATGATTCTGGCGGTTTCAATTCCATCCATCCTGCCTTTTAGTTCAATGTCCATCAATATCAGATCAGGATTAATTTCCCCGGCTTTTATAATAGCGTCTTCACCTGAAGCGACATTTGCAATCACCGAATAACCAAGGTGTTTTAAACCGGCTTCAATCGCTGAAAAGACAATCTCATTATCTTCAACAATCAAAATGGTTGTCTTGTCCATGGTGATATAGTCTCTTTGTTAGATTGTATTTATGAAGGCTTTAAACATAATCATGGGTAATCACAAAATAAAATAAATCATTAATTTTGCTATCTATACTATAATATTATATAGAAAGCAAATATAAAGAAACCATTCATAGGATCGGGCAGGAAATTGAAGCTCCCCGCTTTAAGCAGGCGGGGGGATCTTCACAGTAAAGGGTTTTAATCAATTTTAGATTAGCTCGCTAACTCCGCCGCAAGCAGCGGGGAATGCGCTCGCTGTTGCGGTTCAACTGATCCAAGCCAGATTTGGCTTTTTTTTCTTTGAAGAAACTTATGATGGGCGGCTTTGAAATCCAATCTGAGAATGCCTAAGCCAGATCTGGTGTCATCAGTACTTGTAGTTGTGGACATGCGCAGCATCTTGGCCTCTTCGCAAAAAACAGGGTTGCAAAGTAAAAAGCGGAAAAACAACCACCACCATAAACAAAGAAATCATAATAAACCGCTTCATCAAAATTCTCCTTCATATGTGCAGCTTGAGTTAAGAAATGGAATTATATAGTCCGTAACTATTTAATTTTCTATCGGTTTTATCAGCATAATAGGAATTGGAGTGGCTTTTGTTACTTTTTCTGCAACAGACCCGAAGATTAACCTGTCAATACCCTTCCTTCCGTGAGTTCCCATAATAATAAGATCTATATTTTCTTTTATTATGTAATTAATAATTTGTTCAGCTTCATCGCCATTTGAAACAGCTATTTTAATTTTTTCAGATTCTTTGAAATGCGTTTCTGAAAATTCCTTAATGCGTTTTTTACCTTCTTCAACAGCTGCATTATCAAATATATCGGCTGAAGTATGCGGTACATACGAACTTGTAAAATACTGAAAAGTTCGCGCAACAAACAAAATGTGTATTTCAGAATCAAATTTTTTTGCCATTTCTTTTACATAAGGAATAATTTTTGGCGATGCTTGTGAAAAATCTACTGGGAACAATATTTTGTTGAATTCCATATCAAGGTCTCCTTTAAATCGTTGTTATATTTTTAAAAGTAAATTGAAGATTTATTTTTATTGTACATCGAATTTATCTTTTTAAAATACTTATTTTGACATAGATAACTTCGCAGTTTCCTGAGGATATAATATTTTTCCGCTCAAGCTCGTATCGTAACCTTCAAAATGTTTTGCAGCCTCTCGGAAAGATTCTTCATGCAATAATCCTATAAAGAGCTGGACTCCCTTTTCAAAAAACCGTTCCTTCCGGATAAGAAGATCATAGCGTTCCCACCGAAGCGGAATAAAATTAAGACCCAGAAGAGAAGCAACCGGCCGGATGCAGGCAGCTGCATCGGCACGGCCAGTCAACACTTCAACACCTGCGTCCAGATGCCTCGATACCTCATTGTGATATCCTTCAATTTCCTCACAATCTATTCCGGCCTTGTTTAATTCACGATCAAAAAGCAGCCTCGTGCCGGTTCCAAGAGGCCGGTTGACTATTCTGATTCCGGGTTTTGTAAGATCGGCTATTTTTGAAATCCCCCTTGGATTTCCCTTTTGAAGTATTATCCCCTGCTCACGTCTGCAAAAATTACAGACAGCAGGCATATCGCCAAGTTCTTTAGAAGCGTAATTGAAATTATAATCACTTTCATTTTCTTCAAGCAAATGACTGGAAGCGACGTGGCACAAATTTTGTCGCAACGCTCTTAAACCGCCCATACTGCCAAGATTTCCAAAAACAGCTACAATACCAGGATAGAATGTGTTATAAAGCGTAATAGCTTTATCCAAAAGCAGATCATTGCTTCCGGATATTATTAGCAATCCGTGATAAGGAGGAAGAGAATTGACAGGTTCCGGATAGTTAATTGTATTGTTCTCTACCCACTGTTCTACTAGGTGACGGGGGAAAACCCATTTTCCTGTTATTTTTGTAGCCGGAAGCCCTTTTTCAGTAATAAGAGTATAAACCATCTTCTCATTAATTCCAAGGAATTTAGCCACTTCTTTTGTTGATATTAGTTCTATCACGTCAGAAAGCATCCTCTATAAAAACTTAAATTACTAAATATTGCAATAGATTGCAACTAACATTTTGACCGATTAAAGTCAATGTTTATTATAAGTTAATGTTCTTTCCTCCACCCTAAAAGACTATTGCATTTAAATTAGCTGTGCTACTTTGTCTTATGCGAAAAAAATACACGGGCGAAAAAGCAAAGCACAGAAAAGATAGGCAGGC
>DYJH01000073.1 GCA_020723255.1 Desulfonema limicola
CCAGGTTGAATTTTTCACATGGTTCTCATGAAGAACATCTTCAAAAAATGAATGACATTAGAGCTATTTCAGACGAGCTTGGTGTGCATGTTGCTATTTTGCAGGATCTTTGTGGCCCCAAAATCAGAGTTGGAAAAGTAAAAGAACCTGGTGTGCGTCTTGATCCCGGTCAAACTTTTACACTTACAAGCAGAATTGTTGATGGTACTTCAGAAATAGTATCGGTATCATACCAAAGCCTTTCCTCTGATGTTAAACCAGAAGACAGGATACTGCTTGCAGACGGCATGCTGGAGCTTGTTGTAAAAAGAATAAGTCATACCGATATAATATGTGAAGTCATAACCGGAGGAGTTCTTACTTCCAACAAGGGAATAAATCTTCCAACCGGAACGATAAAGGCTGATGCGCTGACGTATAAAGATCAGAGGGATCTATTATTCGGTCTGAAAAATAACGTGGATTATGTTGCTCTTTCATTTGTAAGAGACGCGACGGATATCATTCTTCTGAAAGATATAATTAAAAAAGAGATGAAAAATACTCCCGTTATAGCAAAAATAGAAAAACATGAGGCTCTCGACGATATAGAAGCAATCATGGAAGCATCTGATGGGATAATGGTTGCTCGTGGCGACCTTGGTGTTGAGATACCTCTTGAAAAGGTGCCGAATATTCAGAAAATGCTTGTTAAAAAAGCTAATGACCTGGGTAAACCGGTAATTATAGCTACACAGATGCTCCGCTCGATGGTCAATTCACCACGTCCCACAAGGGCGGAAGCCAACGATGTTGCAAATGCAGTGTTGGATGGTGCTGATGCTGTTATGCTTTCCGAAGAAACGGCAAACGGTGAATATCCAGTGCAGGCGGTTCAGTATATGAGCAGGATTGCAGAAAGTGCTGAAGAAAATTATCCGCATGAACAATATTTGAACCTTATGCTGAAAAAAGATATTTCTGAATCGGTTGCCTACGCTTCCTGCATTCTTGCCGACCATCTTAAAGTTAAGGCTATTGTTGCCACAACGCGTTCCGGTTCAACAGCCGCCCACATTTCACGATTCAGGCCTAAGCCTGTAATAATAGCCCTTTCTCCCGAAAAGACTACTGCAAGACGTCTTGCTCTTTACTGGGGTTGTAAACCAAGCTTGGTTACCAGAATAAATGAGTTGGATGATGACAAATGTGATCATTCTGCTTTGTCGGCGCTTGCTTCAAAATATGTGTCAGAAGGAGACTGCGTTGTGATTACTTCGGGTTTCCCTGAATATGTTGCAGGAACCACAAATATGGTGAGAGTTATAAAATTATAAGGAATGATGTACATGCCTGATGAAGATATATCCAAGCTTCGAATAAAAAAAGATGAAAGAATTGCCGGTTCAGGAAAAAAGAAGAAATATTATCTTTTGCTTATAGCTGTGCTTATATTATCTGCAATTATAATTTTTTATAAAAATGGGTTATTAACTCCCGCTCTTTCTGTTCGTGGCATTAAAGTCATGAACATCTATCCTTCCCAGACATATACTTTTTTGAATGCAAGCGGTTATGTTGTTGCCCAGAGGAAAGCCGCTATTTCATCAAAAATCACAGGAAGGCTGATTTATTTGGGTGTTGAAGAGGGTGACAGAGTAAAAAAAGGAGAAATAGTAGCCCGGCTTGAAAATGATGATGCCACGGCTGCAAGAAACAGAGCTTTTGCAAATGTGATTACAGTAAAAGCTGTTTTTGAGCAGGCAATGGCAGAATTTGATGATGCATCTTTGTATTATAAGCGTATATCAGAACTGGCTGAGAGCAAAAGTGTATCCGAAATGGAATTCGATGCTGCAAATGCTCGGTTTAAAAGGGCAAAAGCTGCTGTGTCGGCGCAAAAAGCAGCGATCAATGCAAGTGAGGCAGCTTTAAGAGAAGCCGAGGTTATGCTTGAATATACAAATATGCGTGCGCCTTTTGATGCGGTGGTCCTTACAAAAAATGCTGACCTTGGCGATATTGTGACGCCTCTTGGAGCTGCCGCAAATGCCAAGGCTGCTGTTGTCGATATAGCTGATATGGAGTCTCTTCAGGTTGAAGTCGATGTTTCGGAAAGTAATATTAATTCTGTCAGAAAGGGCCAGCCCTGTGAGATAAGACTTGATGCCCTGCAGGATGTGCGTTTTACGGGAAAAGTTCATATGGTGGTTCCGACAGCGGATAGGACAAAAGCTTCTGTTATGGTAAAGGTGGCATTTGTTGACAAAGACGTAAGAGTTCTTCCTGAAATGAGCGCAAAAGTGGCTTTTCTCTCACGAGATGTTTTACCTGATGAGCAAAAAGCCATTACGGCCATCCCGGCAAAAGCTATCATAAAAGATCATGGTAATCAGTTTGTGTTTTCCGTAAGCAACGGAAAGGCTATTAAAAAAGAGATCAAGATCGGGAAAAAATTCGAAAATATGGTTGAAGTATCACAAGGCCTTGAGATTGGAGAAGTTATAATTCTTGAATCCCTTGATAAAATTGGGACAGGCAGAAAAGTTAAGATTCTTCAGGAGTGAATTTAACAGTTCGCGCCTATAATAGAGATTAAAAATCTTACAAAATCATACCGCCGTGGCAATCAGTCGATAATTGTTCTGGAAAATTTATCTCTGGATATCAAGGAGAACGATTTTCTTGCTTTAATGGGCCCATCCGGTTCGGGCAAAAGCACGCTTTTAAATCTCATAGCAGGGCTGGATAAGCCGGACAGCGGAAGCATAATAGTTCAGGGAATTGATATCTCTTTGCTATTAGAAACCGAGCTTGCAAAGTGGAGAGCGGATAATATAGGTTTTATTTTCCAGTTTTACAATCTTATTCCGGTTCTGACTGCTTTTGAGAATGTTGAATTGCCTCTGATTTTAACCAGGCTTTCAAAAAATGAGAGGAAGAAACATGTATTAACTGCATTGAGTCTGGTAGGGCTTGATGACAGGATGGATCATTATCCGGGCCAGTTGTCAGGCGGGCAGCAGCAGCGTGTTGCAATAGCAAGAGCGGTTGTTACCGATCCGGTTATTCTTGTAGCAGACGAGCCAACCGGAGATCTTGACAGATTATCTGCCAGGGATGTTCTTAATCTTATGGAGAATTTGAGCAAATCCATTGGAAAGACTATTGTAATGGTAACCCATGATCCAAGAGCCGCAAAAAAAGCCGGCAGCATAATGTATCTTGATAAAGGTGTTCTTGCAGATGTTCCTCAAACTTCTTTTCAGGAATGCGTTTAGACACAAACTCAGAACTTTTCTTACTATCTGCGGCATTTGTGTTGCAATTCTTGCTTTTGGTCTTTTAAGAACGGTTATCAGCGCCTGGTATGCAGGAGTTGATTCTGCTTCTGCTACCCGTCTTATAACTCGCAATTCGATTTCTTTGGTTTTTCCTCTGCCCATTTCATACAAAGAAAAAATACGCAATATAGATGGAGTTAAAACAGTGTCAGCTGCAAGCTGGTTTGGAGCTTATTATATAGATGAGAAGAATTTTTTCGCAAACTTTGCTGTTGAATCAAAAAGCTATTTGGATCTTTACCCTGAATTTATGATACCTCCGGACCAGAAAAGTTCATTGCTGAAGGAGAGAAAAGGCTGTGCCGTTGGCGAAAAACTTGCCAAAAGGTTCGGCTGGAAACTGGGAGATGCAGTAATATTGAAAGGAACAATCTTTCCGGGAAACTGGGAATTTATAATAAAGGCGATATATAAGGGAAGCAATAAAAATATAGATGAAAGCCAATTTTTCTTTCACTGGGAATATCTGAATGAAACTATGAAAAAACATGTGCCCCGAAGAGCGGACCAAGTAGGGTTTTATATGATAGGGATAAGATCGCCGGATATAGCGGCGACAACAGCGCAAGAAATAGACAAAATGTTTAAAAATTCATACGCCGAAACAATGACCGAAACGGAAAAGGCGTTTCAGATGAGTTTTATATCTCTTTCTCAGACAATTCTTAATGTAATCGAACTTGTTACTATAATTGTTATAGTAATCATAATGGCTGTTGTTGCAAATACAATGGCTATGTCCGTTCGTGAACGCATGAGTGAATATGCGGTTTTTAAAACTCTTGGTTTCGGAGGTTTACATTTAGCGGTGCTTATATTGGGAGAATCACTGCTTATTACGTCTCTTGGATGCATTATGGGCATTATTTTGACATTTCCCGCTGCTGATGCCTTTTTAGGAGCGGTCGGCGATTATTTTCCTATTTTTAATGTATCCGGAGATACTATTTATCTTGATATTATTGCAAGTATCATTGTGGGAATTGTAGCTGCTGTTTTTCCGATCAGGCAGGCGGTGTCCGTCCCTATTGCAAGCGGTTTAGGGAGAATAGGCTGATATATGGGGTTGTTGTTTTTTTACAGTTTTAGAAATTTGTTGGCAAGAAAACTAACCACATCTCTTACGGCTGCAGGGATGTCTCTTGTGGTTTTTGTGTTTGCTTCAATAGTAATGCTTGCGGAAGGTTTGGAAAAAACTCTTGTTGATACTGGAACATATGATAATGTTGTAGTTATTCGAAGATCCGCCGTTTCGGAAGTGCAAAGCGGAATTGACAGAGAACAGGCTTCAATTGTTGAAACCAGCCCTCAAATTGCGATAGGTGAAGAAGGTCAGAATCTTATTGCTAAAGAGTTGGTTGTACTTATTACTCTTGAAAAAAAGAAGTCAAATAGCCCGGCTAATGTTACGATCAGGGGAATTTCTGAAAATTCTCTAGCGCTGAGGCCTCAGGTAAAACTCATTGAAGGCCGAATGCCAAGATCAGGCACATCGGAAATAGCAGCAGGTCTTGGAATTGCGAAAGGATTTAAAAATATAGTGATAGGGCAAACACTTTTTTTCGCCCTGCGCCACTGGACTGTTGTAGGCATATTTGACGCCGGCAGCACAGGTTACAACTCTGAAATATGGGGAGATGTTGAACAGTTTATGCCGGCTTTCAGAAGACTTGTATATTCGTCGATTCTATTTAAATTGAGAAAATCTTCTGAATTTGAGATATTTAAAATAAATATTGAAACTGATCCAAGGCTCACGCTTGAAGCAAAACGCGAAACGCAGTATTATAGAGAACAGTCTGAAATGATGGCCAAGTTCTTAAGAGTTTTAGGGGAAACGCTTACGATAGTGTTTTCTGTAGGCGCTGTTGTGGGGGCAATGATAACAATGTACTCGGCTGTTGCAAACCGAACCGGTGAAATAGGCACTCTTCGAGCGCTTGGATTCAACAGGGCAACTATTCTTCTGGCTTTTCTTCTGGAATCTTTACTTCTTGGTTTGATTGGCGGGATCGTTGGTCTGTTTTTGGGTTCGCTCATGCAGTTTATAACTGTTTCAACAACTAATTTCCAGACATTTTCAGAGCTTTCTTTTAACTTTCGAATCACATTTGAAATTATATATAAGTCGCTGCTGTTCTCAGTCGGGATGGGATTTGTCGGCGGAATACTTCCTGCATTCAGGGCTTCAAGAATGAGTGTTGTGGAGGCATTAAAAGAAAATTAAACCGGATGCTTAAGTAATATCTTTAATAAGCGCTATTTCATCGCAATTGGGAAAATTTACACAGAGCAGACAGTCTGACCAGATTTTAATAAGGGGCAGTTCTTTTTTATCTATCTGAACAAATCCGATTTTTTCAAAAAAACCGGGTTTGTATGTTAAAGTAAATACTTTTTTGATTTCATAAAGTTTAGCTTCGGAAAGAACAGTTTCAGCAAGAGCGGTGCCTATTTTTTTTCTTAAATAGTCAGGATGAACGGCAAGAGATCTTATTTCGGCCAGATATTCCCAGCAGAACTGCAAAGCACAACATCCGATAATTGTATCGCTGTCCTTGTCAACATAAACAATAAAATCTCTTAGATGGTCATAAAGTTTGCTGAAGGGGCGGGGGAGAAGCTCACCTTTGCTGCTGTAAATCTGAAGAAGGTTGTGAATTGCCTTTATATCACTAATTTTCGCTTTTCTGATCATGCGCTTTTCTATAGACAAAGCCCTTTAAAAAATCAAGCGATAAAAATAAAATGCAGTATCAAAACTAAAAAAGGAAAGAGTGGCGCTCTGGTTAGATTCCGATATTTAAAATGCCGAAAAAAAAGCTGTTTGCCCTGCTTATCAACAACCTTAATCTTATTGACATATTTAAGTGCCAGTTTTAATAACTACTTTAATATATTTTAAAGTCGGCAAATATGCTGTATATAGTTATTTACTAAGAATAAGTCCTACAAACGGCAACACGATAAATAGTGAGGATATGATTTTTTATGTTCAAAATAAGCCGTCCTACGCAAAAAGATGCATGCTTGCGACACCGCCTTTTTAAACTGCTGGACAAGGTGCGCTGCTATCCGGTGATCTGGGTTTCCGCCCCTGCTGGATCTGGAAAGACTACACTGATCAGCAGCTATATCGAAACTGAAAAAAATCCTTGCCTCTGGTATAAGATAGATAACGACGATGAGGATATCACTACCTTTTTTTATTATATGGGCCAGGCTGTTAAAAAGATTGCGCCGAGAAAGCGAAAGCCAATGCCCCTTCTCACCCCGGAATACTTGCAGGGCATTCCGGCTTTTACCCGCCGGTATTTTGAGGAGCTTTTCGCCAGGCTGAAGGGTTCATCCCTTATCGTCTTTGATAATTATCAGGAAGTTTATAACGAATCTTCATTTCACGAGATGATTCATAACGCTCTTTTGCAAATTCCCGACGGAATAAATGTGGTTGTTATCAGCCGCAGCGATCCTCCGGATGCCCTTATACGTTTAAAGGCCAATGGGCAGATGGCAATGCTTCGCTGGGAGGACATCCGTCTTACCGAAGATGAAACCCGTGAGGTTGTCAGCCGCAGGGACAAAGAACTCGATACCCCGGAGATGATTGGGTGTTTGCACCATTTGTCTGATGGATGGGCCGCTGGTCTAGTGCTCATCTCCGGTGCGGTCAAAAGAGATAAAATTAATCCCGAACTCATCGGAAGGCATTCTTTTGCCGAGATCTTCACCTATTTCACACGTGAGGCCTTCAGTCGGTTGGATAACCCGACGCAGGCGTTTTTCCTCACAACTGCCTTCTTTCCTCAAATGACGGTCAGAATGGCCGAGGAACTTACCGGTAATCCGGCGTCAGGTAATATTCTTAATGACATGAACCGGAACAACTATTTTATTGCCCGTCATTTGCATGCAGAGGCGGTTTATGAATATCATCCCCTTTACCGGGATTTCCTGATAACAAAATCCCTGCAAACGTTCTCTTCCGAGTCACTTTCCGATATAAGGCGTTGCGCTGCGGTGATTCTGGAGAAGATTGGACAGACAGAATCCGCTATTGCCCTTTTGAGAGACAATCGGGATATAGAGAAAATGACTGAGATCATCATCACCCATGCTTCTGAGATGGTCAAACAGGGGAGATATCGCGTTTTACAGGAATGGCTGAGCGGCATTCCCGACGAGATCATAAAACAAAACCCATGGCTCCTCTATTGGAAGGGGATGAGCTTTTTCCCTTTCTCCACGTCAACGGCAAGATTTTTATTTGAAGAGGCTTTTGCCGTCTTTAAAACAGCCGGCGATACCCTGGGAGCTCTTTTATCCGGTTCAGGGGTCATTAATGCAATTGCTTACAATTATGATGACTTAACTCCTCTTGATTACTGGTATGACATGCTCGATGCTCTATCCGACAAGATCTACAACTTTCCCAGTGACGAAATTGAGGCATCTGTGATTACTGCTATGGTTACAGCTTCGAAACTAAGAGAGATTGAACGGGAAGGGACAGAGCGTTGGGAAAGGCGCGCTATGAGCCTTCCGGAAAAACCTGATACGATCCTGCCAAAGTTCATGGTGGTGCGCTTTTTGTTCTGGGACCGATTAATTAACAGAAGCACCTATGAGGCATCGATCCTGCTCAACGAACTGCGCCGCCTCTCCCGTTTATGCGAAGCCCAGCCGTTGATTTCTATTACCATCCTTGCTTCAGAGGTGCAGTACCATCTCAATACGGGATTGCACGATGAGTTGATTGAGGCAGTAAAGAAAGGACTTGAAACATCAAAAAAAACCGGTGTCCACATTGAGGACATGTGGTTTTACAGCTTTGCAGTAAATAGCTCTGTTAGCCATATGGATTACAAGGGCGCACAGACATGGCTTGACAGAATACCACACATGGCTAAAGGCTGGCCCAATTGGGCGAAAACACAATATCATTTACAGTTGATGCGCATAGCCCTAATCAGAGAAGAACACAGTCAGGCATTATACGAGGGGAAACTGGCGCTTGATTTTGCGACAAAATCAGGAAGTCTGATGTCTATATCTGCCTCGCAATTGTTGCTGGCACAATTATTCTGGAAAATGGGTAAGCGCGAAGATGCTTTGAAGTGCCTCGAGCATGTGCGTTTCTATGCCGTGCAAAAGAACTCCAATTCGTTCATGACCGTAGTCTTGATGAACGATGCACAGTTTGCCTTTGATCAGGGTGACAATGCCCGGGGATTTTCATTGCTCCGCAAAGCTATAGCTCTGGCACGGGAATTAGGGCATTTATTCTCATTTTATGATGATCCCACCATTACGGCCCGCATGTGTGAAAAAGCCTTGGAGGCCGGGATCGAGGTTGAGTATGTTCAGGAGATTATCCGCGTGCGCGGGTTTGTATCCGAAAAGCCTCCTGTCCATATCGAAAACTGGCCCTGGGCAGTGAAGATATATACCCTGGGGAGATTTGAAATTATAAGGGATGACAGACCGGTACGGTTTTCAAAAAAAGCTCCAAAAATGCCGCTTCGCCTGCTCAAAGTTTTAATCGCTTTGGGGGGCAGGGAAATTGCGGAAAGCTCTATTACCGACCTTCTCTGGCCCGATGCCGAAGGTGATATGGCACACCAGTCCTTACGAATCAACCTGCATCGCCTGCGCAACCTGTTTGAACTTCCGGAGGCCATTCGGTTCAGCGATGGGAAGCTGACACTTGATAACCGATACTGCTGGGTGGATATATGGGCTTTCGAACTTCTTATTGAACAGGCCAATGAATCAGTAAAACAAAACAAGATTGATAGCTCCATTGATTTTACTGAAAAGGCTATCGGGTTATATCGGGGAAGATTCCTTGCGGAAGAATCTGAAGAACTCTGGATGCTGTCTGCTTCGGAACGCCTCAGAACCAAGCTGCTTCGAAGTGTCTTATGGTTAGGCAGCCAATTCGAAGGCGCAGGCTTGCTGGACAAAGCGACAGCCTGCTATGAGCGATGCCTTGAGGTTGATGATTTATTTGAAGATATTTACCGGCAACTGATGATCTGTTATAAAAATCTTGGAAAGAAAAGCAGCGCCCTGTCTGTCTATCAAAGATGTAAAAAAAGACTCTCCTCCGGTCTGGGTATCGACCCCTCTCCCGAAACCGAGGCCGTCTTGGCCTCTCTCTATTCCAAAGTCAAATAGCAGTCAAAAAAAGTTCATTTTTCCTGTCAATCTGTATCCTATCTGTAACTTGTCCTGTGTTAAATAAAATCTTAAACTTTCTCCGGCATTAAACAGCTCCTTTGGTTTTCGTTTCATGTCTTGCCTGACAGGGTTTGTAAGGATGCGATCTTCAAAAGGGCTGTTTAATGCCGGAGAAAAAAATAATAATAACCAAAGGAGTCCGTTATGGATAGAATAGAATACAAGAGAAAGGATGGGCACCGAGCTTCAAAGTTTAGATTTTTCACGTTCACTCTGCTTTTTGCAGCACTTGCCTTTTCGACTGCCACCATAATATTTGATGGATTCAAGGCATACGCTGTTGCATGCGAATTTCCAACAGTGATCAGGACAGAATATGGGAGAGTTAAAGGAATATTAGATGATAACAACATATTATCTTGGAAAGGAATTCCATTTGCCAAACCGCCGGTGGGTGACTTGCGTTGGAAAAGGCCGGAAAAGCCGGATCGGTGGGATGGAGTAAAGCAGACTGTTGAATTCTGTGATGAATGCACACAATATGCTGCTGACGCAAAAGATATCATCGGTAGCGAAGACTGCCTTTATCTCAACGTATGGAGACCTAATTCTAAAAAGACCAAACTGCCGGTATACTTCTGGATACACGGCGGTGGAAATTCGACCGGAACTGCGGGGCTATCAATGTATGACGGCTCAAAGATAGCCGGCAACGGCAATCTAATAGTTGTCACTCCCAACTACAGGCTCGGACCATTGGGGTGGTTTACCCATCCGGTCTTGAGAAAAGGGAAAAAAGGCACTGCAATGAGTGATTCCGGAAATTATGGCACATTGGACATCATAATGGCGCTCAAATGGGTCAGGGAAAACATTAAAGCCTTTGGAGGCGACCCTAACAATGTTACTATCGGTGGAGAGTCCGCAGGCGCATGGGACGTCTATATGCTCCTTATTTCTCCTGCTGCTGAAGGTCTATTCCACAAAGCCATGGCCCAGAGCGGAGTCTTGGGCTTTTTTACAAACTCAGTGGCAGATGGGGATGCATCGGCTGATAAAAAGATTGACGCACTCATGGCAATCGATGGGATTTCCCGTGATGGCATGAAAGACAATCAGATTGCTCACTATTTAAGATCAAAAACAGATGCGGAGATTTTGTCGCTTTACGAACCAGGCTTTGGTGGTATGCTTGATGTTCAGGATACGCCGGAAGACGGAGATCCCGTTGAGTTTTTTATGAATTTTCGAGATGGCGCCGTAATTCACAAAGATGGGTTCGAGGTCCTTGTTTCCGGCGACTACAACAAGGTTCCAATCATTTTAGGGAACAATAAAGAAGAGATGAAGCTTTTTATGTATCCTTACCTTCCTTATATGTTCCCCTGCGCTTATCAGGCAGCGACAGAATATTTCTATATTGAACCGTTGACTACAGACCTCGTTGCCCAAACGCTGAGGATGAATCAGACGGGTGTTTATGTGTATCGGTTCAATTACGGAGCTTATAGGTATGACCCTTCAAACAACTGTGAGCCTGACCCATTGGCATTTAACGCCTGGATGGATCTTCGGCCATGGGGTGGCCCAAATTTTGCCTTAATGTTTGGCGCGTGTCACATGCTGGATGTGCCCTTTTTCTTTGGTAACTTCGAGTTTTTGGGCTTAGAAAATTATATCTTTAACGGTTTGAATTTTCCGGGCTACAAGTTGCTCAGCGATGCGATGATGGCCTATGTGGCGCAGTTTGCACATACCGGAGATCCGGGTGATGCCGGTGGCGTTCATTGGACTCCATGGGAGAACACCGCTACCGGACAGCGCATCATCTTTGATGCAGATAAGGATGCAACCCTTATTGAGATGTCAACTCCCTAGTATAATTGCTGGTAAAGAGCTTTCGTTTTACTGCTCAAAAAGACTGTGTAAGGCAGGGTCAAATAGCCCTGCCTATTTTATTGTATATTTCAAGCAGCACTTGTTAATTGTTGGATTGATCTATTTAGAATAGTAGTAGTAAGCCTTATTGTATGACCTTCCAAACTATCTTCAGATCAAATCCCATTCTAAAGTTAAAGAATAGTAAAAAAAGTTCATTTTTTAGCCAATTTGTATCCTATCTGTAACTTGTCCTGTGTTAAATAATGACAAAACGGCAAGTTTTTAACATCAATCAAACACAAATAAGTTAAAACAAGAGGAGGAACATTATGAAAAATGTAAAAATTTTGTTTGCCAGTACCGTTGTTGTTTCATTATTCATCGCGTTGTTTATTGTAAATCAAGGAATAGCTGATGCGGAGGAAAAACAAGATGAAAAATGCCATATCGTATCCCTGCGCGGAAATATTGCCTCGTCAAAAACTCAGCAAGTAATATCAATCGACCCGCAATATACGAATGTTTCCTTAGGATCATGTGTGGTTTGGATGAATTGGATTCGAGGGCCTGAAATCAGTACAAGCTTTAAAGAAGGTAAAATATGTGCTGACAACACCGCTTCTTCTGTAGGTTATAGGCTTACCCCTGATACAGGATGCTTTGTTACCGATTTTTTAAAAGAAGGAGAAACATCAAGTTTAAGATTCATGCAAGCCGGTGATTATAAATACGATATATATGTAAAAGGCAAGACAGCTCCGCTGGTTTCCGGAAAAATTACTGTAAAATAAGTAAAAGCCTTAAATGTGTTCGCTGTTTCGGTTCAAGCCTCCGGTTCTACCGGAGGCCTATGACTTTGTTTATATCTATCATTACAGCCTTGCATAAAAGGAAAGCAAACAATACCAAGATGCCATTTATCTTGACATACAAGGTTAACCTGGGTATAGTAATTGTAAAAAAAAGCAAGTATTTACCACGTAGCGTATCATGATCATGTCACACTATACTATAGGGGAGGATTAGGATATGCATCAAAAGAAAAAGATGATTACAAGGTTTTTTCGTCCGACATCGCTCATTTTTTTAGGGCTATTGTGTTTCCAGATGTACCCGGCAGAAAAAGCAGCCTCATTGGAGATTGAGCGTGTTGGAGTTATATCTTCCGGAATGAAGGCGCCTCAGATAAAACTGGATAACCCTCGTTCTGAACAGGATAGTAAATATCTTTCCTTAAAAGATCCCGGATCTTTTTCTTTGTCGCAGCTTCCTGCAAAGCTCATCGTTCTTGAGGTCTTCAGTGTGGTGTGCCCCCATTGCCAGGCGCAGGCGTCCAAACTCAATGAAATTTACAACCTCATCCAGCAAGACCTTCAGTTGTCCAGAGATATTAAAATAATCGGTATCTCAATGGCATCTAATCAGGAAAAAACAGATAAATGGAAAGCAGCACTGCATGTTCCTTTTCCCCTGTTCGCTGATTTTGAAGGCGAGATATGGAAAAAGCTCGGAAAACCATCTGTGCCATTTATCCTTCTGATAGATAAAGACGGCAAAGTACTTCATACCCATTCGGGTGTTATAGAAAACGCCGATGAATTTTTCAGCACAATAAAGAATGTATATAAAAAGCTGTAACATTCCTTGTTTGAGACTTGAATGGTTCATCTCCGGTTCTTTCCTGGGATATATAAATCTCTGGAGAAGCGATGAAAGAAGAAAAAGAAAACGGTCTTTCCGGAAGCCTGCTTTTTGCGGATGTACCAAAGGAAAAACGGGCAGAGGTATGCAAAGCGGTTCAAAAAGAGCTTGTCCCTGCCCATAGCATTATTTTTAGGCAAGGTGATCCGGGCGACAAGTTTTATGTGATTACATCAGGAAAAGTCAGAATATTCAGGAAAAGTAAAGAAGGACTGGAGACGGATTTGTCCTGGTTGGGCCCGGGTGACAGCTTCGGAGAAATGGCCTTGCTGACCGAAAAAACCCGATCGGCATACGCCGAGGCAGTGGAAGAAACGCACTTTCTCGTTCTTGCCAAGGATCAATTTTACCGGATTGTCAAAAATCATGCCGACATTTCCCTGGCCTTTATTAAGCAGATGTCGGATTGGCTTGTGAGGGATGAGCTGATAATTGAAAAAGAAGCTGAACGTCAATCACAGGCCCCGAAGGTGTCATTGGTCGATTTTCTTGTCATCATTTCTGTAAGTCTCCTTTGCGGCATAATCTTCAATCTGGTAAATCCCAATGGTGTAAATGTGCTGCCCGGTTCGCTGACCGAGGAGCCGATCTCAAGCGTATCTCTTTCAATGGCAATAGAAAAACACAAACAAGGAAAAAGTCTTTTCGTGGACGCAAGACCCGTCAGTTTTTATGAACAAGGCCACATAAAGGGCGCCGTCAATGTCCCATCGGCTATATTTGATCTTATATATATGATGGAATTGAGCGACACGGAAAAACAAAAGGACATCATCGTGTATGGCAGAACATTAAGCAGTCTCTATGATTTAGAGGCAGCAAAAAAACTGGTTCTCCGCGGACATAAAAACACGATGATACTGGACGGTGGATTCTCCGCGTGGGAGAAGAAAGGATTCCCGGTGGCGCCATGACAAGTTTATGGTCAATCGTCAAACGAATAGTTACAAGTAAATTCCTGGCTCTTGTGCTCAGGTTGTATATCGGCACAGTTTTTATTTATGCAAGTATGAGCAAAATCCCCTTTCCTGCTGAATTTGCCCAAGCTCTGGCTTCATATAACATAGTGCCATATTGGGCGGTTAACTTTGTGGCCATAACGCTGCCCTGGATGGAAGTCGTTTGCGGATTATTTCTCATTATCGGCCTAAGATCACGGGCAGTTTCGTGCATCATGGGATTGCTCCTTATTGTTTTTACTTCCGGCATACTCATAAACCTGATCAGGGGCGTAAAAATCGGTTGCGGATGTTTTGGAAATGCAGGAGATCAAATCTCATGGTGGTACGTGCCAAGAGATCTATTCTGGCTGCTGATGACCGTCCAGATCTTCTTTTTTGACCGGATCTACCTTTTACGCAGACGGGCGTTTGTGAAATAGAACTTATTACAAAGTTAATAAATCCGGTTATTGTCATTTCGAACGAAGTGAGAAATCTTTAGGAAAGCTGATATGTCGTTTCTAACTACAAAACAGAAATATTTAATACAAGTATTTTTATATCTTATTATGGCTTTTGTATTAGCTTGTGGTCAAAGTGATATATACGAAGGTATATACAAAGTACAGGATGTGAAGGATACAAAGCATGCCGGCTGCAGACTCGAACTAATGGAAAAGGGCCAGGCAGTCTGGCGTCTTGCTGATAATGAAGTTTCGTTCAGGTGGCATGTAAAAAACAGTGAGATCTGGCTCAGCACTAACTCAGGGGGGATTATCATCGGAAATATCAAAGGGGACACCATCACAATAGCATTGCCGGGGGCCGAAAAAATGTCTTTAAAAAAAATCTAACAGCGTTAGAACTGTCCATGTTATTTTTTTAGATGGGTTTCAATTTTTTTTCCGATCTGTATCCTATTTTTATGCTTTTTAATGTAATAAAGGTACAAAAAATCCCCCCAACCCCCCTTTGATAAAGGGGGGCAAAGGGTTTGGACACCCTCCTTTGATAAAAGTGGGTAAGGGGTTTGAGCACTCCCTTTAATAAAGGAAGGCCTATAGTTTGGGCGTTTATTCCCCCTTTATCAAAGGGAAAGTATTACTTCCCATTTAGAAAAGGGAAACATTTACTCCCCCTTTTATCAAAGGGGGGTCAGGGGGGATTTGAAAACAGGGGAAATTTATAGGAGCTGCCGGGGTTTTTGTGGTGAGTATGACTAAATATTCACCCTCCCATGTATCCCCTCCCATCAAGGGAGGGGAGGTTAAAGAGTTAAACGATGTTTTAAGTTGCACATTTCCCTCTCCCCTTGTGGGAGAGGGTTAGGGTGAGGGGAAGGACAGGCAAGGTAAAATGATGACTAAGAGATATTTTTTTGTTTTTGTCCTTGTTCTTTGCATGGCTTCCGTTTCGATTGCTGGAATATCCACAGACGGAAGCATGGGAGCAAAGGGTCCGGTAGCAGGTCCCAACTACCAGATTCCAGATACATTGGGTCAGACACACGACAGCAATCTCTTTCACAGCTTTAACACATTCAACATCAACACAGGGGAAAGCGCCACCTTTACCGGCCCGAACAGCATACAGAATGTCATCAGCCGGGTAACGGGGGGCAGCCCATCCGGCATAGACGGGCTTCTCAGGTGCACCATTGACGGAGCCAATTTCTACCTGATGAACCCAAGCGGTGTAATGTTCGGCCCCAATGCAAGCCTTGATGTAAAGGGAAGCTTTCATGTGAGCACGGCGGATTATCTGAAGTTTGGTGATGGGGGTGTTTTTTACGCTGACCCCGCAAACAGCAGCGTGCTCTCCGTGGCAGCGCCGGAGTCCTTCGGGTTCCTCAGCGCAAATCCGTCAGCCATTTCTCTGGATAGATCGCTCCTCAAGGTTCCGGATGGAAAGACTATATCGATTGTAGGGGGAAATATCAGCGCTCAGAATGATCCTACAGCGCCAACCTACTTTGATTACGTGAACTTTGTGCCCGGAACTTCGTACTATACACTTTCCGCACCTGGAGGGAAAATAAACCTTGCAAGTGTTGCCTCCCCTGGCGAAATCAACCTGAACGTGCCGGATATAAGTTCTTTTACAAAACCTGGGAATATCACATTAACAAACGGGGCCAATCTGAATGTTTCAAGCAGCGGTGGAACGGCACCGGCAGGAGCTGTCGTCATACGTGGCGGTCAGATTTTATTTCAGGCTTCGAACATTGATGCTAACGGAAGCCGGGGGGGTGCAATTGATATAAAAGGAGAAACCATTCAACTGGATAATTCTACTTTCAATAGTTATACGGATTATTTTGGGACTGTTGCGGACACCGGCGGAGAAATCAACATATCAGCAGATAACCTGACCCTTAGCGGCGGTAGTATCATTAGAGTTTTTACGTTTGGTGCAGGCAACGCAGGATCTATCTTCATTAATACGAATAATCTTGAAATTACAGATAGGGCTGAAATTGTTGCTGCTACGTTTGGTGCAGGCAAAGGCGGGAATATTAATATAAATGCCGCTGACACTGTGAAAATTTCAGGAACGGCAATCATGGATGAATTAACAACCGGTATTTTTGCTTCTTCTATGGGTGTTGATGGTGACGCAGGATCTATCTTCGTTAATACGAATAATCTTGAAATTACAGATAGAGGTGGAATTGTTGCTTCTACGCTTGGTACAGGCAAGGGCGGGGATATTCATATAAATGCTGCTGACACCGTGAAAATTTCAGGAGGGGGAAACACAGATTATATTACTAAAACCGGTATTATTGCTCCTTCTCTTAATAAGGGTGACGGAGGATCTATCTTTGTTAATACGAATAATCTTGAAATTACAGATGGAGCTGCAATTATTACCGTGGCGCTTGGTGCAGGCAACGCCGGGGATATTCATATAAATGCCGCTGACGCTGTGATAATTTCAGGAACGACCCCCTACGATAATTTTACAACCGGTATTATTGCTTTGAGTCTTAAGGGGAGTGAGGGTAACGCAGGATCTATATTCATTAATACGAATAATCTTGAAATTATAGGCAGGGGTTCAATTAATGCCGCTTCGAAGGGTGCAGGGAACGCCGGGGATATTCATATAAATGCCGCTGATACTGTGAAAATTTCAGGAACAACCCCGTCTTTTTTTACAACCGCTATTTCTGCTGCTGGTGAGTATAAAGGTGACGGAGGATCTATCTTCATTAATACGAATAATCTTGAAATTACAGAAGGAACTACAATTAGTGCTACTACGATTGGTTCAGGCAAAGGCGGAGATATTCATATAAATGCCGCTGATTTTGTGAAAATTTCATCGAAAGACGGTTATACAGCTGTTATTCAAGCTCTTTCTGGGGGTACGGGTGACGGAGGATCTATCTCCATTAATACGACTAATCTTGAAATGATAGGCCCTGTTGATATTACTGTTTCTACGGTGGGTGCAGGCAAAGGCGGGAATATCTATTTAGATATATCTAAACTTTATATGACAGATTATGCCATGATTTCCTCAATGAGCTTAAAAAGCGGCAATGCCGGCAATATAACCGTAAACGGAGGGGCAGTAAATATCAGCAGCGGGAGCCGGATCCTTGTGGACTCTTTAGGTAACGGCGATTCGGGAAACCTTAACATCACGGCAAACAGCATGAACATCTCAGGCTACGGCGATTCGCTGCCGCCTTATCCGGTGCCTGACTTTACCGTTCTTCCGCCGCCCTATCTGGGGGCGCCTCACATGTTTGATGCAAGGCTACTTCTGGCGTATGGCTTTACCGGCCTTTCAACCACAACCAATGCGGGGCGCGGCGGCACAATAAATGTAACGCTTACCGGCGATCTTTCATTAACAAGCCAGGCAGGAGTTAAGGCGGATACGCAGGGGACCGGTCCTGGAGGCGCCATAAATATAAATGCTCAAAACGTGCTGCTTAACGGTAATAGTTCTATAAACGGCTCCAGCTCCGGGGCCGGCGAAGCAGGGAATGTGAATATTACCGCAGCTAATTCGCTGCTGATGAGAAACAGCTCCATCACTACTGAAGCCATGCTGTCTGATGGGGGCAATATTAATATATCCGCCCCATACATGGTCAAGCTCGATGACAGCAAGATTACAGCAAGTGTCGGCGGAGGGCCGCAGACAGTGGGCGGCAACATCACCATAGATCCTGAGTTTGTCATTTTGAAAAATAGCCAGATCATTGCCAATGCCTATGAAGGCTATGGGGGCAATATAAAGATCGTTGCCGATACGTTCCTTGCCGATCCGGATAGTATTGTTGACGCCTCATCTTCTTTGGGTATAAGCGGCACAGTCGATATTATAGCGAATATAACCAATATCAGCGGGCTTGTGACCCCGTTATCGACGGAATTTGTGAGTGCAGCAGCATTGCTTAAGGAGCGATGCATTGCAAGGATAAAGGGCGGCAAATAC
>DYJH01000074.1:0-11568 GCA_020723255.1 Desulfonema limicola
GAAATAGTCATCACAAGCTGCGGCACCGAAAGTGACAACACGGCTATTCGTGCAGCCCTTATCTCAAATCCGGACAGGAAACATATTATTACAAGCAGGGTCGAACATCCGGCCATAAAAAATCTATGCGAAAATCTCGCTAAAAATGGATTCCGGGTTACATTTGTTCCTGTGGACAGCAAAGGACTGCTCGATATCGATTACTTATACAAACATCTTGACGATGACACTGCTGTGGTAAGCATAATGTGGGCAAATAATGAAACCGGCGTGATTTTTCCTATAGAGGAAATAGCACAAACCGTTAAGGAAAAAGGCATAGTTTTTCATACTGACGCCGTGCAGGCTGTGGGAAAAGTTACTGTTGACATGAAAAGAGTTTCCGCAGATATGCTTTCTCTGTCGGGACACAAAATACACGCTCCGAAAGGAGTAGGCGCACTTTACGTTAGAAAGGGCACAAAATTTTCTCCTTTTCTTATCGGCGGGCATCAGGAAAGCGGCCGAAGAGCCGGAACGGAAAATGTGGCTTCAATTATAGGCCTCGGCAAAGCCGGCGAACTGGCGCTTAGCCATCTCAATGAAACCGGATCACAAACAAAAAAGCTAAGAGACAAGCTTGAAGATTCATTGATAAAAGCAGTTCCAAAAAGCATGATAAACGGAGATAAAGACAAGCGGTTGCCGAACACTACAAGCATAGGTTTTGAGTTTGTAGAAGGAGAAGCCATTCTTCTTATGATGAACGAGCTTAATATCTGCGCCTCATCCGGTTCGGCATGCACATCCGGATCTCTTGAGCCTTCTCATGTTCTGCGTGCAATGGGCGTTCCCTTTACAGCAGCTCACGGGTCAATACGTTTCAGTCTTAGCATATATAATACTGAAGAGGAAATTGATTTCATAATTGAAAAAGTTCCTCCTATTATAAAAAAGCTAAGGGAATTATCTCCGTTTTGGGAGTAAAATAAATCCTGTAATTTCAGTCTTACTTAACAAAAAGCCTCTAAAAACAAAATTTTTCTTGACATACTTATAAGTACAGCTAAAATTGAGCAGTTTTTTTAATTTTGAATGTTAAAAATTGTTTTGGTTGCCGCACAATGGTGTGCGGTTATATATAAGTATCAATAGACAAAGGCGTCTGTTCCCAGTCTTGGGAAAGACGCCTTTTTGTTTTTGCAGGCAGCGGAATAAAACATTCATGATTTTTTATATTGCTGCCTGAAGACGCATTATTCAATCAATTATTTGAGGAGGTTTAAAATGAGATTTGAAAAAAGCAACGATGTTCTTGGAACCACAAACCGGGGCAACCCTGCCGAGTCCAGTCTTTGTACGCTTTGCAGAGCAGACTGCATGGGCAAATGCGAGACCTGGCTGTCAAGCCTCGTGGGACGAAAACTGCTCTATCCAAGAAGCTATGGCATTGTAACAGCCGGCGCAAACAATGTTACTCATGTCGGAGTTTCTTATAATGCCCTTAGAATTCAGGGATATGCCTATGGAGCTAACGGTCTTAGCGAAGGCCTTACCAATAACCCTGATGATTGTATTTTTCCGAACGTTAATCTTGAAACTGAGTTTGGAAGTGAGGTTAAGACAAAGATAAAAATACCACTTATGACGGGTGCATTAGGCTCGACTTTTGTTGCTGCAAAATATTGGGACTCATTTGCAGTTGGCGGGGCTCTTGTAGGTATACCTGTTGTTATCGGTGAAAACGTAGTAGGCGTTGATCGTGAATCAAAAATTAAACCTGGTGATACCAGAAAAGGCAAAATAGAGGTGTCTCCTGAGCTTGACAGACGAATTCAAACATATCTACGCTATTATAACGGCTATGGCGCTATAATTGTACAACTTAATGTCGAAGACACCAGAAATGGAGTTGCGGAATATGTTGTAGATAAATACGGCGAAAAATGCATTATAGAATTAAAATGGGGCCAGGGCGCCAAGGATATCGGCGGTGAAATCCAGGTAACCAGTCTTGATTATGCACTTTTTCTGAAAAACCGGGGATATGTGGTTGATCCTGATCCATCCAAACCTGAAGTTCAGGCTGCATTTAAGGAAGGTTCCATAAAATCTTTTGCCCGTCATAGCCGTCTGGGTGGAACCAATCTGGATTCAGTAGGTCAGGTGCGTGAAGATTTTATGAACAGCGTTAAATATCTTAGAAGCATAGGTTTTAAACGAATCACTCTAAAGACCGGCTCTTACGGTATGGAAGAGCTTGCGATGTCAATAAAGTTTGCTACAGATGCCAAGCTTGATCTTCTTACCATCGACGGATCCGGCGGAGGAACCGGCATGAGTCCGTGGAACATGATGCAAAGCTGGGGCGTGCCATCTATAAATCTTCATTCGAAGGCATATGAATATGCTAGCATTTTAGCTGCCAAAGGACAAAAAGTGGTGGATATGTCATTTGCAGGAGGTTTTGCACTCGAAGATCATATTTTCAAAGCATTAGCCTTAGGCGCACCTTTTACAAAGCTTGTTTGCATGGGAAGGGCTATCATGATTCCAGGTTTTGTAGGCTCAAATATAGAAGGAGCTTTAAACCATGAAAGAAAGGCCATAGTAAACGGCCACTGGTCCGAATTGCCGAAAACTGTTAAAGAAGTCGGAAGCAGTGCAAAAGAAATCTTTGCATCTTATTTTGATGTAGAGAAATTGGTGGGTAAGGATGAAATGAAGAACATTCCTTATGGTGCCATTGCTTTCTATACATTAGCCGATAAACTTTCATGCGGCTTACAACAGCTTATGGCCGGCGCAAGAAAGTTTACTACAAGTAAAATTTCACGCTCAGACCTTATGTCCGGAAACAGAGAAACTGCCAAAGAAACCGGCATACCGCATGTTGCTGATGTAAACGATGAAAGCGCAAAGAAAATTCTGAATTCATAACAAAATAAGGATTGAGACGAACCTACAAGGTCGTTTCAATCCTGGGTTCAAGAAGCCCGGGTGATGTTGATATATAGGGTAAAGGTGCGAAGCGGATGATCGGGTAAGCGACTGAATGGGGAAAATTCAGGCATTGATAGCAGACAATTTAAACAATAAAGTGATATAAAATCATGGGGGATGATAGAATTCCCCGGTTATCTGTTGCCTTGCGGCTGAAACAGCCGCAAGGCAACACAAATCCATTTTTTTAATATTAAATCCGTATTGCAATTCAATAAGGGCTGCTATTTTAACAGGAGGTATTGAACAACTTGGATTCATGAACCCGTCCGGCAGGACATGCTGCAGGGAGCAGCCTCCCTTTGACAATTCAATTCGTTCACGCTGTTTAAACGCATGATAATTGGTGATGACGATTTTGGCTCGTTCCAGATCGGAAAACATGTCATTTGAGACCAGTTCACGGCTTTCATAATAGTTTGTCCGGATCATTGGGAAGAAGCACGCGGAGCCGATCACGAATAGTCAAACCCAGGGGGCCACGAGTGAAGTTTTTGTTGGTTGGGCGGCGTACAGCATTGATTGTCTGCCATGAAATGAGCATAGCCATTACAGTGGTTTTACCTGCGCCAGTAGCCAGCTTCAAAGCCAAACGCATAAGATTTGGATTTGCTTCATTATTGGCATTGGCAAGATGTTCAAGAAAGCTTTTTTCGCTTTTGCCGGATTTTGTTGCTACCTCGGTAAGCCAGATGATAGTCTCGATTGCTTACACCTGGCATAAAAAAGGCGAATATAATTGAACTTATGGTGTCGCCAGTGCTGCAACAGGCGGGCGGTTTCAGGCGCGACTTTCCAGTTATTTGGGTTTTTTAAAGCACGCCATTGATTCACATATGTACGGAGTTCATTAATAATCGGCGTGGGATCATATTGTTGTTCTTTAGTTTAAATTCCTATGCCTTCGTTGAAAACAAACTCCTGTTGTTGGAACGCATCTTTGCTTTTTTGCTTTCTTGGCTTAGGAATTGGAGTTATGAATTTTGCAATGCGGCGTTTTTCAATTATTCGTTGTGTCGGCTGGCCCTGGTCATCAAGTTCCCGGTGCTGGGCCGGGTATTCGTAGGGGAAATTAATGATAGGTTTTTCAAAGAATCGGTTATCCATGTATTGCCTTTCTCATAGTACAAAAAGAGGTTAGGTCATATCAGTTCATGGCTTTATTTATAAAACGGGAAGGGGATATTGGGTACATCAATATATTAGTTGGCATTCCCTTTAAGAAATTAGAGACTTTCTTTAATCCGCTATGAAACCGAGCAATCCGTGGATAAAAGCAAAAAACACAAGAGCAATACCGGTTTTTTTATGGACTCCGAAGGGCACTTTAATATAATGAAGTCCCGACAGAAGCTGGAATAAAAGCAAGCCGAAATTAATAAACCCTCCAATCAGAATTATTGAAACACCTCCTATTTTCATAAGTCAGTATCTCCGGCAATATTATTTTAAATTAATGGCTGCTTTTGATATTCCTGAACTGCCATGAACATTACAGCTTGCTTCCGCTTCAATCTGAACCGGCTCATTTATTATATATTTTATTTCTCTTGAAAAATTTTCCGTTTCAGGTCTGTTAAACATGGAAAAATCCCATCTTGCTATTTCTTTACCATTCACCTTAACGTAAACCCATTCGGTATGATGGAAAATATTGTTGCCGTTATGCATAACATTCAATTTGATTGCTACTTCAGCGCCTTTTGCAACAGAATCAGGAGCATCAATTGTAACAGAAGATTTATTGGCAGAAACAGTGCTTATCGAAAGGAAAAGAAACAAGGATAAAAATGATACAAGTTTGACAAATTTTTTCATAATTATGCTCTACTTATTATTATCAAACATTATCCACTATCTGTTTAATCATAAACTCAGACAGGTTGCCTTTTGTATATATTCTAATAATTGTATTATCATTTTTTAAAGGAAGAAAAGCAGGTTTTGCTTTTACAGGATCTATTTCTGCTATCGCAAGTGCTGCCAGACCGCGAAGTGAAGGATTGCTGTATTCAAGATAAGGTAAAAGCAAAGAATAAGAATCCTTCACAAGCTGTGGCTTTGCATTGGCAATTCTGCCTATCCCCCATAACACTCCCTGCTGAAGGACTTCATTTTCAAGAAAATTTCCTTTTTTATCTATATAAGAAATAAAAACGCGATTGTACTCTTCTCCGAGTTTATCATGCTTTGCAATAATTTCCCCCATTGCCTCGGGAGATCCCCAGCCGATTCCGCCGGATTCATCATTTAAATTCCACATGAGGCGGCGCATAACAACACGTGCCGATTCCATGTCGGCATCGGCAAGAGCCGAAACTACTTCTCCCATTGCCGTTGCCGACCGCCATTTGATTATCTCTTCCTGACTGTAAAGGCTGGAAAACAGATAGTTTATAACTTTTCTTCCAGGCAGCAGCAGAATTTCAGTGATTCTTTGACTAAAATCAGGATCGGACAATATATCACGAACTTTATCTTTAAGCTTTTGTCCTCCCATTCGTTTTCTTAAATCTGATTCCATGAAATGCAATCTGAAGGACAGTTTTTTATCGCTTCATTAACATCTGCTTCTGGATAGGCAGACAGTTCGACAACTTCGACATATCCGGCACTGCTAAGTTTAAAAACAGATGGCACAAGATCGATACAAATGCCGCAAAGAATACAATCGCCAAGATCAACAGCAGGTGCTTTCATTTATTAATTTACCGATTCTTTTCCCCATTTCAATGCATACCTCAATACAATCATTGTCAGGCACGTATTGAAACTTTATGCCCGGATCAACAATTTCAATATTCATTGATTCAAGTTCATTTTTAATTAGATTTACAGACTCTCCGCTCCAGCCGTATGAGCCGAAAGCCGCTCCGATTTTATTTTTTGGCTTAAGACCTTTCATATATGTCAAAAAATCGCTTACCGTTGGGAACAACCCGTTATTTAAGGTAGGTGAACCGACAATAATCCCTTTTGCATCTAAGACCTGAGTCATAATATCGCTTCGGTTCCATTTTCTTAAATGATACGGCCTTGCCGCAACGCCTTGTCCAGCAAGGCCTGCAACGATTGCATCTGCCATTTTTTCGGTACTGTGCCACATGGTATCATAAATAACCATAGCTTTGTTTTTTGCCTTCTGGTTGCTCCATTCGACATAAGCATTAATAATTTTTCCAGGGTCTTTTCTCCATAATATGCCATGGTCGGGACAAATCATATTAATTTCAAGCTTGAGATTTGTAACTTGTTCTACAAGCTTTAAAATCAACGGAGCATAGAGCAGAAGAATATTTGCAAAATATTTTTTTGCGTGCGGCATAATGACATGTCCGATAACATCGTCAAATTTCTCATTGCCCGCATAATGCTGGCCGAAAGCATCGCTTGAAAAAAGAATTTTATCTTCTTTAAGATATGAAAACATGCTGTCCGGCCAGTGAAGCATTCTTGTTTCGAGAAACGTAAGGGTTTTGCTGCCTAAAGAAAGTTCTTCGCCATTTTCTACCGGATGATAGTTCCATTTCTGCCGGAAATGCCGGGATAGATTTTTTTCTCCCATTTTCGAGCAATAAAGAGGTTTATCCTCTCCAACTCTGTGCATAACACGGGGCAATCCGCCTGAGTGATCCATTTCCGTATGGTTGCTGATGACATAGTCAATTTTTTTCGGATCAACGATTTTAGATATGTTTTCTATCAATTGATCGGCAAATTCTGCTTTAACCGTATCTATCAGAGCTGTTTTTTTATCAACTATTAAAAAGGCATTATAGCTTGTTCCGAAATCGACTGAATAACCGTGGAAATCCCTAATATTCCAGTCGTTAACTCCAATATCATAAATATCTTTTGCAATTTGTACAGGGCTCATATCTTATTTTCCTAATTTATTCTTTTTCAAAATCAGCTTTTGAAGCGCCGCATACCGGGCATTGCCAGCTATCGGGCAGATCTTCAAATTTAGTACCGGGTTTTATGCCACTGTCAGGATCTCCTTGCGCAGGATCATAAACATAACCGCAAACATTACATACATATTTATCCATCTTGTCATCTCCTTTATTATTAGTTTTTGTTTATAATGTGTTTTGCAAATCAATAATTCTTTTTTCTATTTCGTTTCTAACTTCACGCATGAACTCTATGGGTTTGCCTGAAGGGTCGGGCAGTTCCCAGTTTTCCCTTTTTGCTCCGGGAACAAATGGGCATTCTTGCCTACAACCCATAGTGACAATAATATCCGGCTTTTCCCTTGATAGAACTTCGTCAATTGATTTGGGCTTGCGAAAAGCCATATCTATGCCCTTTTCATGCATCACTTCAATCATCAAGGGGTTTACCGCATCAATCGGAGCGCTGCCCGCACTCAAAGCATCAATTTTATCACCTGCAAGATACCGGGCGAAAGCGCTTGCCATCTGGCTGCGGCATGCGTTTTCGCCGCAGGCAAACAATATTTTTTTTCTCGTAAGATAAGGTTTTACCAAATTTTCAACAGCCTGTTTAACATCTTCTGCAACAGTCGGATGTTTTTCCATATCTCCTTTGTTTTCTATTTTGCGATATGTCAAACTTCCTTCAAATGATGCGCTTATTGCATCGTAAAAATACTTTGCTGTAAGATTTACTCCTTCAAAAAGATTTTTACCTTTTGTCGCTCCCAGGGCAAGAAGAAAACCTTTTTTTATTTTATAACCAGGATCAGAAAGTTTAAGCCTATATCGGCGCGCCCATAAAGTCTGACTTCTGTCTATAAGAGCCTTTGTCTGAGCCGGAGCATTATAAAAAAACATCGGAGTTGCCAACACAATAATGTCGGCTTCACGTAAAAGGGAATAAACCTCATTCATATCATCATCTATGGGACAGGTCCCATTTTTTTCGCAAACGCTATATTCCAAACAGGGTTTGATGTTTTTTTCACCTATTTTAACGATATGTGTTCTTACCCCGGATTTTTCAACTTCTTTCATAAAAAGTGAAAGCAGAAAATCGGTATTTCCTTTTTTCCTTGGGCTGCCCATTAATCCTAAAACCAGCATTGTAAACGCTCCATAATTATAGGGAATAGATTATGGTCGCTGTTGCAAACTGCAAGCGTGACAGCATTACAATATCCATGAACTCTCCTCCCGATTTATTTAATATTGGTCTTTTAGGCTTTACCCTCAAGCGTGCACTTTGTAAAATCGATATCATTCCCACAGGAATCACATTTTCGCTTTTTATCAAACTCATCTGAAAATATTTCGAACTTTTTACCGCAGGAAGGGCATGAACACATAAAAGACTCAAGATGCTTCAATTGTTGAAATCCGGGGCAATGCTGGGGTGTAGTCATAGTATCCTCCTCATGTTTAAAAATTGTTAATTTGTAATCTTATAATCCGAGCTTTTTAGCTATTTCACGGCCGTAATCCTGGGCCATTTTTATTCCTCCATCCACAGAAACAGATTTTAAGCGAAGAGCACTACCGACCATATCCATATTAAAAATGTTTTTCATAGTATCATAAATACGGTCCGGCGCTTCGCCGCTCCATCCGAACGATCCGAAGGAAGCGCCTTTCTTTCCAGCCAGATTTGCTTTTTCGGCAAGGAAAAGAAGTGTTTTCATGCCCGCCATCATATCTCCGTGGTATGTTGATGACCCGAATACATAGGCATCATATCCTTCAAGAGCGCTTTCCTTTTTTATTTCGTTAGCATTAATGATATCAGCATCGGCTCCGGCAAGGCGGAGCCCTTCAGCTATAATTTCAGCTAGTTGTTTTGTCTTACCTGTTCTTGTAGCAAATACAATAAGAGCTTTAGGCATAATAACTCCCCTTCCATAATATAATTAAATGAAAACATACTTCGATCTGCAAATTCCTTATTTAATCCTGGGATCAATTCCGCCTGCTTCGCAATCCGGAGTATAGCATGTGTTATCAACAAATTCACATTTTTCCTTGCATGACGGGCATTCGTTGGGCGGGGTATCTGCATCAAATGTGTATCCACAGTTTTGGCATTTCCAGCTTGGCATATTATTACCTCCTTAATATTTTTATGCTTTCCAGTGTCCGTGAATATTACAGTATTCTCTGGCTGTAATTTCTTTGGCATCAATGCTGAAAATAGCCTCAGGCGCCTGACCTGGATTTAAGTATTGGCGATATACTTTGCCATCAGCTATAATTTCTATCCATTCGATATAATGTTTTTCTTCCATCGGATGAGCAACGGTTCCCACTTTGACTTTAATGCCTCCTGATGTTTTTTCAATAACAGGAATGTGTTTTTCTTTTGAGGCATCTACGGTATTTTCAACCATAAGCTTCATGGGTTTATCGCAGCACACCAGATCTCCCTTACCGCCATGCATTACCTCGATAATATGTCCGCAAACTTCGCATTTATAAACTTCAAGTCTATTTGCCATTCTCTTGCTCCTTTCTTTAAAAAAATAATTAATTTCCAGTGGATTATTAATGTAATTTATTACTATAATTGGAAATCAGTAATTTTCTCCAAGAAGCTCAAAATGTGCCTTCGGATGTTCACATGCCGGGCACAAATCAGGTGCTTCGTTTCCTTCATGGAGATAGCCGCAGTTACGACAGCGCCAGACTGTCTTTTCTTTTCTCTTAAAAACCTGATCTTTTTCTATATTGCCTACAAGGGTTCTGTATCTTTTTTCATGCTGTCTTTCCGCTACAGATATTTTTTCAAAGACTTCGGCAATTTTCTCAAACCCTTCTTCTCTTGCCGTTTTTGCAGCAGCCGGATAAAGGTTTGTGTGTTCATGATATTCCCCGGCGGCAGCAGCTTTAAGATTTTCAAGAGTTGTGCCTATAATTCCTGCCGGAAAATATGCCGAAACTTCAGATTCTCCTCCTTCAAGAAATTTAAAAAACCGCTTTGCATGCTCTTTCTCCTGGTTTGCTGTTTCTTCAAATATAAAGGCAATCTGCTCATATCCTTCTTTTTTTGCTATACCCGCAAAATATGTGTATCTGTTTCGGGCCTGAGATTCACCGGCAAATGAAGCGATAAGATTTTTCTCTGTTTTTGTTCCTTTGATAGATGCCATTTCAATTCTCCTATGATATTTTATTCAATTCCTAAAATAATGTTCATTAACAATAATAATTCCTGACAATAAATAATCAAGGAGAAATTTTATATTTTTTAAAAAAATACCAGCCGGTCTAACATGTTAAAATAAATATTAATCGAAGTAATTTAGAGTTGCGTGATATGCCTAAGTATCAGTATCAAATTTATGTAGTTAGATATGATATTCTTAAATTAGCATAAATATATGGTTAAAGCAAAAATAAATTTAAGGTTCTTAACCAAACATTATACTAACCGGGGTTCTAACCCTACAAATAATATTTTCATTATCGTTCTATTCTCCGATTGACATAGTATTTTATATGTTTATTTTTACAAAAGTTACTAACTGTCCGGTTATTAACGAAAAGATATAATGAAAAATCAGGAGGCATCAAATGCGTTTTGATAAATATACAGTAAAATCTCAAGAGGCCATTCAGGGTGCACATTCCCTGGCCTCACAAAACAACAATCAGCAGATAGAAACTGAGCACATGCTATCTGCAATGCTGAGCGAGCAGGAGGGTATAACCAGAGCCGTGCTTAACAAGCTTGGTGTTTCACCTGATTCTGTTTCAAAAGAAGTTGCTCTTTCGATTGACAGGTTGCCCAAAGTCAGAGGTGCTGGAGAAATAAGCATTTCTCAACGTTTGAAAAATGTGCTAGATTTGGCTTTTGCTGAAGCCAACAACATGAAAGATGAATATGTAAGCACTGAACATATTCTTCTTGCTATTTCGGATGATCGTGACGGAGAAGCTTCTAAGATATTGAAACATAATAATATTACACGAGATTCGATATTAAAGGTTCTTGTGGATGTTCGCGGAAATCAAAGAATTACAGACCCTAACCCGGAAGAAAAATACCAGGCACTGAATAAATACAGCAGAGATCTTACGGACCTGGCAAGGCTCGGAAAACTTGATCCGGTAATAGGAAGGGATGATGAAATAAGGCGTATCGTCCAGGTTCTTTCAAGAAGAACAAAAAACAACCCCGTTCTTATAGGCGAACCGGGTGTCGGAAAAACCGCCATTGTTGAAGGTCTTGCCAGAAGAATTGTGGCAGGAGATGTTCCCGAAACCTTGAAAAACAGACGGCTTGTCGCACTTGATATGGGCGCTCTTATTGCCGGAGCAAAATACAGGGGAGAATTTGAAGACCGTTTGAAAGCCGTCTTAAAGGAAGTTGAAAAAGCGGAAGGAGATATCATTCTTTTTATAGACGAGTTACATACGCTTGTAGGTGCAGGAGCTGCGGAAGGCGCGATGGACGCATCCAACATGTTAAAACCTGCCCTTGCCAGAGGAACACTTCGCTGTGTGGGTGCGACAACATTAAATGAATACAGAAAATACATTGAAAAAGACGCTGCTCTTGAAAGAAGGTTTCAGCCGGTAATGGTTAATGAACCAAGTGTTGAAGATACCATTTCCATTCTGCGGGGGCTCAAGGAAAAATATGAAGTTC
>DYJH01000074.1:11578-18391 GCA_020723255.1 Desulfonema limicola
GGCGTAAGAATTATGGATTCCGCCATTATAGCTGCAGCAGCTCTTTCACATCGCTACATCTCCGACAGGTTTCTTCCGGATAAGGCAATAGATTTGATCGATGAATGCGCATCGAAATTAAGAATAGAAATCGACAGCATGCCGTCTGAAATTGATGAGATTCAGCGCAAAATCACACAATATGAAATTGAGCGTGTGGCTTTAAAGAAGGAGTCAGACCAGGCATCCAAAGACCGTCTTATGAAAATTGAAGCAGAGCTTTCCGGTCTCAATGAAGAAATTGACGCTATGAAAGCGCACTGGGGTAAGGAAAAAGAACTGATACAGGTTATAAGAAAGATAAAAGAAGAGATTGAACATCTTGGAACAGAAGAGCAGCAGGCTGAAAGGGAAGGAAATCTCGCCAAAGTTGCGGAAATACGATACGGAAAAGCATCGGATCTAAGAAGACGCCTTGATGAAGCAAATCAAAATCTTGCATCTTTGCAGAATGAAAGAAAGATGCTTAAAGAAGAGGTTGATGATGAGGATATAGCGGAAGTAATATCCAAATGGACGGGAATTCCTGTAAGAAAGATGCTTGAAGGCGAAAGGGAAAAACTTGTAAGCATGGAAGACAGGCTTGCAAAAAGAGTTGTCGGCCAGGATGAAGCCATAGAAGCGGTTTCAAATGCTGTCAGAAGAGCAAGATCAGGATTGCAGGATCCTAACAGACCGATAGGTTCATTTATTTTCATGGGCCCCACAGGAGTCGGTAAAACCGAGCTTGCCAAGGCTCTTGCCGAATTTATCTTTGACAGCGAGCTGGCTATCGTAAGAATTGATATGTCGGAATATATGGAAAAACATGCGGTATCAAGGCTTATAGGAGCGCCTCCCGGCTACGTGGGTTACGATGAAGGGGGATATCTTACAGAGGCAGTTAGAAGAAAACCATACTCTGTAGTTCTTTTTGATGAAATAGAAAAAGCTCATCCTGAAGTTTTTAATGTGCTTTTGCAGATTTTGGACGACGGCAGAATGACAGACGGACATGGCAGAACAGTCGATTTTAAAAACACTATTATTATAATGACTTCTAATGTCGGAAGCCAGTGGATACAGGAACTGGGAGCATCAAGGCGCAAAGAAATGGAAGAAAGGGTCATTGAAGCGTTGAAAGCGAGTTTTAAGCCTGAATTTTTAAACAGGATAGATGAAACGATAATTTTTCATAATCTTTCAACAGAACAAATAGGGGAAATAGTAAAAATTCAGATTAAAAAACTTGAGAAAAGGCTTGCTGAAAAAAATATTATCCTTGTTTTATCTGATGCTGCAGTAAAGCTGATAGTTGAAAAAGGTTATGATCCTATTTATGGCGCACGTCCTTTAAAACGCGCAATCCAGAAATACCTTGAAAATCCTCTTTCCATAGAAATCCTTAGAGGAGAAATTAAAGAAGGAAGCACGGTAAATGTAGAAGCGCAGGAAGATGTAATAGTATTTGCTCATAAATAACAGCTTTGTAAAAAACTCAGTCAAATTATAAAAAACCCGGCGCGGGTTTAATCGCTTGGTTTTTTAATTTTAATAGCTTAGCTTCTAATTATTTAGCGACGTTCCCTGAAGAATGTTCATGCCTTTATAAATATAATGAAATCCGGAAGCAATTGATAATCCTGCTGTAATCCAGTATACACAATTTTTAATTAAGGTTGCATCCGAAACTGCCGGATTAAAAAGAATAAATATCACGGTTCCAAGCTGTGCAACTGTTGTGCATTTGCTTACAAGACTGGGCTTTATCTCAATTGACATATCCGTTATTGAAAAAACTGCTATTCCAAGCAGTATAATAACATCTCGTGTTATCACGATAACCGCAAGCCAGGCAGGAATTATTTTTGTAACCGCAAGACTAACAAATGCGGAAATTATAAGAAGTTTATCAGCTATTGGATCAAGATATGCGCCAAGTACGGTACGCTGGTTAAAATATCTTGCAACAAGACCGTCCAGTCCGTCGCTCAATCCCGCTAATATAAAGACAACAAGCCCATAGATATACAAATCCCTGATCAGAAAGATAATAAAAAGAGGTGCAAGCAGGATCCTTATAAGACTTAATATATTTGGAATGTTTATTTTCATATTCCTAAAAGAAGCGAGTCAGGATTTTCTTAAAAGTGTATAATCAGCAATATATTCAAGTATATTTCTTGTTTCAGACGGTTTAAAAACCAGAAGAGATTCTTTCGCCTGCTTAATATGATCCTTTGCACATTGTTCTGCGTATGAAATTCCTCCATACTCTTTAAGTAATTCTATCAGTAATTTGAATTTGGGGATAGAAAATTTTTTATTTTTTATAATTGCTTCCATCCTGAGGCGGTCTTTTAAATCCGCCTCTTTGAGGGCATGTATAACCGGAAGAGTTACTTTACCCTCTTTTAAATCAACCCCGACTCCTTTTCCAAGAGCTTTTGTATCAAGAGTATAATCAAGAAGGTCATCAATCATTTGAAAAGCCATTCCAAGATTATATCCATAGCTGGATACGGCATTTTCTTCCCGCTTTGATGTGTTTGCTAAACGGGCGCTGATTCTGCATGCACCCTGAAATAAAACGGCCGTCTTACGCCATATTATCTTTCTGTATTCTTCTTCTGTAATATTAATATCGCCTTTTCTTAACAGTTGTTCTATTTCTCCCTGGGACATATTTTCTGTTATTTCGGCAACAATCTTTATAATACTGGGTTTTTTTGTAGCTGCGGCAATGGAAAGGCCCCGAGCAAGTAAAAAATCGCCTGTTAAAACCACCGTGGAGTTCTTCCAGATTGAATTTGCTACAGGCTTTCCTCTTCTTAATTTGGCTCCGTCAACAACATCGTCATGCAGCAAGGTTGCAGCATGAAGATATTCAAAAATTGTTGAAAAAATTTTGTCATAGCCGCCTTTATATCCGCAGATTCTTGCAGAAAGGACCATAAGAAGGGGTCTTAATCTTTTTCCGCCGGCAAAAAGAATATGTTTTGCAATATCGGAAACAATTTCTAAGTACGGATTCAAATTATCTGTAAGCGCAACTTCAATTTCAGCAAGATCTTTCCCGACAATTGAAAGAAGTTTTCCTTTTAAATCTTTCATACAGGTTCTCCAATAAGATCATATTCAAGGGCATCGGTAATTTTTATCCTGACGAAAGAGCCTGTTTTCATTTCTCCGCTCATATAAGTAATACCGTCCACATCGGGAGCCTGATACTTGGTACGCCCTATATATAACTTTTCTTCGGGGCATTCTTCAACCAGCACATCAAAAACTTTGCCTATATGGCGTCTGTTATTTTGAGAAGATATCTCCATCTGACAGGACATGATTGCATCATATCTTTTTTTTGCAACATTTTTACGAACCTTGTCTGAAAGTTTGTGAGAGGCTATATCTTTGGAATCTGAATAGACAAACGCACCAAGATGATCAAACTTTACTTTTTCAATAAAAGATAGAAGTTCAGCAAAATCCTTGTCCGTTTCACCTGGGAAACCTGTAATTACAGTTGTCCGTAAAACAGCATCCGGATCTTTTGAGCGTATTTTATCAAAAAGTTTAAGAAGTTGGGTTTGATTGTAATTTCGGCCCATTCTTTTCAGTATGTTATGGCTTGCATGCTGAATAGGAATATCGAAATAGGAACATACGTTCTTGGAATCAGATATAGCATTTATCGTATCGGCGTCAATACTTTCTGGGTGCCCGTATAGAACTCTTATCCAGATATTCCCCGACAGATTGGAAATTCTTTCAATAAGTATTGCAAGGCTGGAGGAGCAGGCTGAATCTTTCCCATAAGATGTTGTGTCCTGAGCAACTAGAATCAACTCCTTTACTCCGGATTTTATAAGCGCTTTTGCTTCTGAAACAACATCTTTAATTTCACGGCTGCGTTGTTTGCCGCGAAGCATAGGAATTATGCAATAGGTGCAGCGTCTGCTGCATCCTTCAGCAATTTTTAAATACGCAGAATAAGGAACTGTTTTTACTCTGGGTTCGGCAGAATAATTTAAAATATTCTGACATGGATCGGGTAAAAGAACACCAGAGGCTATGGGTATTCCATCTACAGCCTGCACTATTTTACCATATGCGCCGGTTCCAAGAAAAAAATCCACTTCAGGAAGGGTTTTTATTATTTTATTTCTGAAACGTTCGGGTAAACAGCCTGTTACTATTATTCTACGGCATTTTCCGTTCCGCTTATATTTTGCAAGTTCAAGAATTGTATCAATAGATTCGCTAGTTGCAGATTCTATGAAACTGCAAGTGTTTATTACAATTGTTCGGGCTTTGGCTGGATCAGCAACAATATTGTATCCGGCATCGGATAGCTTGCCGAGCATCAATTCACTGTCAACAAGGTTTCTTGCACAGCCAAGGCTTTCCAGATATACATTTTTTACTTGTCTTTTCATAAGCAATTCAATATGCAGACGGTTTCGTAAAAAGCATTTTTATGCCGCAAATATCATCCTGTGAGCAGAGAAGCCAAAAACGAAAACTTCGATTATTTTAGGCTATATCGAGGTATTATATCTTAAAAAAACAGTCAACTTCGTTGGAAAAGACTTTTGAAAACATTACATAAAAAGTCCTGCAAAAAAAATTTTGCAGGACTTTTTATATATGATCAATTTTATGATGGTTACGTAAAAAGCCCGTCAACAAAAACCACACAACTTATTACAATCCCTTAGCTTTTTTAATTTCTTCGGTAATCAGAGGCACAACATCAAACAGGTTCCCCACAATCCCGTAATCCGCCTTAGCAAAAATAGGGGCCTCAGGATCTTTATTAACTGCTACGATAACTTTTGATGATGACATTCCGGCAAGATGCTGTATAGCGCCTGATATGCCGCAGGCTACGTATAGGTTTGGCGAAACAACTTTTCCGGTTTGCCCTACCTGATCTGAATGAGGCCTCCATCCTTCATCAACTGCAGAACGTGAAGCCCCAACAGCTCCTCTAAGAACTTCCGCGAGTTTTTCAATAACTGAGAAATCAGGCCCACCCATTCCCCTGCCTCCTGAGACAATAACATCCGCTTCTGTTAACTCTACTTTGCCTGTCTCGAGTTTCTTTTCTACAAACCTAAGATCAATTTTGCCTAGATCTATTGCTGCATCTTCAATAGCTCCCGCCTTCTGAACTTCTGCGATAGACATAAAATTAGGCCGTATCGCAACCACTTGAGGTTCTCCATCAAGCTCAACATCAGCTAGTATTTTCCCTCCATATATTGGCCGGGTAGCAATTGCCTTTCCTCCATCAAGCCTTACGGCTGTGCAATCCATAGCTATAGGGGCAGCAAGCCTTGCTGCAAGCCTTGCTGCAAGCTCTTTTCCTCTGAATGATGCGCCCAATATAATCATGCGTGGTTTTTCCTTAGCAGCAATTCCGGCAATGACATTTGTGTAAGCATCTGTCATAAACTCTTTTAGAGCAGGATCGTCTGCAACAAATATTTTCTCGGCTCCATATTTTCCAAGAGCTTCAGCACTGCCTTTTATACCTGATCCTAGAACTGCTACTGAAAGAGCGCAGCCCAATCCATCAGCTATGCGCCTTCCTTCACTAAGTGCTTCATAAGTAACTTTCCTGAAAACGCCATCAACTTGTTCTGTTATTGCAAGTACACCACAAGACATATTCATCTCCTTAAATAAATATCTGAAAATTCATTTCTTTTTATGATTTTACCATTTAAATAACCTTAGCTTCTTCCTGCAAAGCTTTTACAAGAGCCTTGACTTTATCGGCATCGGTTTCCCCCGAAATGATCTTTCCGCCTTTTCTTTCCGCCGGCAACTTAAAAGAAATGACTTTTGTCTTTTGGCTTCCCATTCCGGCAGCATCAAGTCCGATGTCTTGAAGTTTCTTGGTTTCAAGAGGTTTTTTCTTGGCTTTCATAATGCCGGGTAAAGACGCATACCTAGGTTCATTTAGTCCGCGTTGCGTCGTTATTAGAGCAGGAAGCGGGCTTTCAACTGTGACAGTACCACCCTCAACAGTTTTTTCACACGTAATTTTTCCATCGGCTATAGTTTCTTTTACAACCATTGTTATTGACGGTATATTTAAAAACTCCGCAACAGCTGAACCCACAACATAATTATCATCGTCAACAGCCCTCTGGCCGGCAATAATAAGATCATAAGGCATACTCTTTATAACAGTAGCAAGAATCCGGGCTGTTTGTAATCCGTCGCAATTATTTGCAGCTGGGTCATTAATTAATATTCCTTTATCGGCGCCCATAGCAAGACCGGTTCTTATTGCTTCTACTGCCTTATCCGATCCTACTGAAATTATAGTTACCGAACCTCCTTTTGCCTCTTTTATTTTGAGAGCTTCTTCAACAGCAAACTCATCATAAGGGTTTACTACCAGTTTTGCATCGCCAAGCTTTACTGATTTGCCGTCCTCGGAAACTCCGACAAAGGATTCAGTTGAAGGCACTTGTTTTAATAATACAATTAATTCCAATTTTTATATTCCTCCCTTCTTTATTTATATTAAATCAGCCTTGAAGGCTTCTTATTTTTAAATAATATGATAAGTTGAGTATATTACTATCCAATTCTTGTCAAATAAATTTTCATAACTCATATATAACTATAAAATGAAATCGTATAGGCTTTAATGAACCTGTAATTTATAACCACGCGGCTTTAGAATTTAATAAGTTTTTTTATTGACAAGCAAATTTGTTATGGTAAAAAAGATTCTTTTTAGGGGCCGTTAACTCAGACGGTAGAGTATCTGCC
>DYJH01000075.1 GCA_020723255.1 Desulfonema limicola
TAGCTGAATTATCCTATAATATTGTTTTTACTATCTATTTATAAAATTGTTGTCGAACTTGGTTAATATTTATAAATTACCGGATACCGCTACCCGTCCCGAACTGTTGCCGGGGATTCGTCGGTATTACGAAAAGAGGCATTCTCGGACTTTTTACAAAAACCTATGGCAGTTATTCTGCTTTTGTGATTTGTTTTGCTGCAACTTTCATCCAGTGCCGGACAGTATCGAATTTAACGCCGAGAGCTTTTGAGACGCCTTGTATGGATTCCCCGTTTTGTAATAGTTTAAGGGACATCAAAACCTTTTCTTCCGGAGTCCGTAAACCATAAAAAACACTTCCGGCTCTGGCGCAAAATGATTTGCCACATTTATTACACAGAAACCGGCGGGATAGGCTGCCATCTTTTTTACGGTATGTTCCATTAAAAACAATATTGCCTTTATTTATAACATTATAAAAAACACAATCGGGATTAGGACATATATCGGGTTTTACCTGATATTGATTATTTATTAAATCGGTAGAATTTTGTTTATTTTTATCAACGTCAACAGGAAAATCAACGCTTAACGGAAAATTATTTGACTCTTTAATCAAAGGATATGGCTTTCCTGCTCGTGACATTATTACATCCAATCTGGCTTCATACATTGCAGGAACTGTTTCTGTCTGAATATGTATATTTGCAGTTTTTTTGCTAAATATCATTTTCATTCCAAAGCTGTCTGAAAGATTCCTTCCGTCTGCGGTAACTGCATTGCGGGCAACAACATATTTTTCTTTGGATTCGATTTTATCAAGGTACCTGTGATTATTTCTCAAAATTGTCTGAGCTGCGCTTGTATTAGCAGTGAAGATGGAATAAAAATAGAAAACTCCTTCACCCATATTGAGAATATCAGCTATTGTCTTATCCGTAATATCACCTTCAAATTCTTTTTGTTTTTTTAGCTGCCGGTACAAATCATATATGATAGGCAAACAGATCTGATGTCCCACATAATGACCCCAGCTATCAAAAGCAATAAGATTAAGATCGGGAAGCAGCGTGCCGGCTGCTTTGATTGCATTACCGGCAATTGGGTTTTCGGTGCCATAAATGTCGCAATGACATGAGAGAATCTTACGGATGTGTTTATCGGTTTTAACCGTATCGTATTTTGTGATGATCCCTTCGTCGGATTGCTGGCTGCTTTTCAATAAATCAGGAGATGAAAAGAGGGCTTCTTCAATAGATGAGTAAGTAAAGCGCCTTGTCCTGAGTGAATACCAAACCGGCTGCTGCGCATTCAGCGCAACACAAACCTGCATGGGAATTCCCGCAATTTCGGAAAGATCATGAAGATTCTCAACCCTGGCGCTTCGACTATCAGCTTCCCAGTATTGCAGTTCGCGAACACTTATTTTTATTGATTCTGCCAAAGCTTCCTGACTAATTCCGCGCCATTTACGGTAGCCTTTAATCAAAGATCCCAAAGACTTATATAGCTTGGCATTTGTGTGCGCAACCTTTGTTCGTGGTAACGTCATTATAATCACTATATTTATAAGACAAAGAATAAAAAATGAAATATACTAATTTAAATACTATGCATAATAAACATAATTGTCAATCTCAGGCTTTTCGGCTTGATATCAGAAAGATACAAATAAGGGGGTAATAAACATGTCAAAACAAGAAGATTTTGATGTTGCCATTATTGGCGGCGGTGTATCGGGATTGGTTTGTGGCTGTTATCTTCAAAAGGCAGGATTGAAGGTGGCAATATTTGAAGCAAGGGAGGAATCGGGAGGAGGACGGTGCGCTCACGAAGCTATGCGTCCCGGTCATGTAGTTCAGTCATGTATATGGGGTGATGTGGAGCCTATAATGATGTCTCAATTGGATTTGGAATTGGACAGATACGGATACCAGGATACACATATGATGGCGGATTGGGGCTGGGGTTATATTTTTGAAGATAATACCTGTCTTGTAAATAATTGCTGGGATCCGACAAAAACGGCTGATAAGGTCAGAAGATTTTCGGAAAAAGATGCTCAAAAGATTTTGGATATGGTTGCCTATTTCTCCGAGCCTTATGATGATAAAGTATCCAAGATGTGCAAATTCACCGAGTTGTTTTTCACTGATTTCTGGACCTGGGAAAATTTCGACATTCTTCTTGATCTGGTTGGACCTGTTTTTCCGTTTAAAGATCCGTATGAGATAACCGATTTAAATGCATTTGAAATGCTGGATGCGATGTATGAAAGCGAACAGTTTAAAATGTATGCCGCAAGTATTGCCATAGGAGGAGCCATATATCCTCACTATACCGGAGGACAGAGTATGCTTGCTGCATTGCTGCCGATGGGATTATATTATTCTCATCCGAAAAACGGCTGTCATTCCGTAGCCCATGTTTTTATACGTTGTTTCAGGGCTCTCGGCGGAAAACTGTTCAACAGTTGTCCGGTAAAGAAAATTATTGTTGCAGGAGGAGAAGCCAAAGGAGTTGTTTTAGATGATGATGCAGCTTTTCCGGGCAAAGAAATAACCGCAAAAAAGGTTGTAACCAATATAAATCCCCGTTACACATTTTGCGAAATGGTGGGTGAGGAACATTTGGGAAGAAAAGTAATCCAAAAACTTAAGACAAACTGGAAGTATGACGGAGTACTGGTCGAAATACATTTTGCATTAAAACACAGGCCCCGCTTTGAAGCGGAAAAAGATGATCCTGATATTATTCAATCACTGACCGGTATGATAGGACCGAATACCATGGGAGAGCTGATGCGGGGGTGGGGGGAAAGGGTAGGCGGAAGAATTCCTTCAGAAGGATCAACACCTCTTAGTTATGTTTATGCTCATTTGGACGACCCGACACAAACCAGGTCTGATAATTGTGTTATAAATGTTTGTATAGAAGTGCCTTATGCAATTTATGAGAAGGGCGGGCCTTTGATCTGGGACGACAGAGATTTCAGAAAGTTTGTATTAGATACTCACATTGGAACCATGGAAAAAGCATGTCCAGGTTTTACAGACAGCATACTTGACTACTGGTTCACCACGCCCCTGGATCTTTCAAGATTTAATCCGCATTACACCAGGGGATGTATGAGCGGTGGAAGCACTGCAGCCAACCAGATGTTTTTTGCAAACAGGGCGGATATAGAAGGTTTTGAAAAAGGCGGAGTTGTAACTCCTATTAAAAACCTTTACGGAGCAGGAAGCGTCGGGCCCTCATGGAGCTCCGGCGGAAACGGATACCGTGCGGCTTGCCAGATTGCTGAAGAACTTGGGATAAGAAATCAGCCCTGGTGGGTTCACAGAGCTTTTGAATATATTCAGAAAAAATATATCGACAAAACCTATGTACCGTTAAAAAAGACAAGCATATTAGGCTAGTAATTACAGACTATCGCAAGGAGAGATTAAAATGGATAAAAGACAATATGATGCTATAATAATCGGCGGTGGTCCTAACGGATTAACAACTGCTGCATATCTGATTAAAGCAGGCGCCAAGGTCCTGGTAATTGAAAAAAGACGCGAACTGGGCGGCGGAGCCGCTTCAGATAACACCGGGGGGTTCCGTTATCAGCCTCACGCCACGTATATGGTTATGGGTGAATTGATGCCGGCCTATAAAGACTTTGATATGGCTGCCGATGGGGTCAAATTTGTTACCCCGGAAGTTCAGGCAGCCCTTATAACTAAAGAAGGGCCCCTGGTTTTATACCAGGACCCTCAAAAAACAGCGCAATCCATAAGCAAATTCTCCCAGGAGGATGGAAAAAGATTTCTCGCGCTTCATGAAGAGATGAAGGCCATCTTTGATGAGATTTTATACCCCGCTACATATACTTACGCAGTACCTGCTCTTGACCAGTTTGCAATGTTTGAAAAAGCCAACATGCCTATTGCAACTCGTTTTGGAGAACTGGCGGAATTGAATTTTTTACAAATTGTTGATCAGTTTGGTTTTGGCGAGCCTACAAAAACCCTTCTTCTGTATCTGGCAACCATGTGGGGGGTTCCATTTGAGTCGGGATTGGGCTTTTTGTTTCCTTTGTTTGTTTACCGGATGTTAAACAGCGGAATCTGCAGGGGAGGCACACACAGGGCTATAGGAGCTTTGATAGGAATTACCCATGCCGGGGCGGACGTTGTTGAAGGAATGGCTCCAGAAAAAATCATTATGGAAAACGGAAGAGCCGTCGGAGTGAGGATGGAAGACGGCAGAGAATTCTGGGCAAAAACAGTAGTAAGCAGTTTAAATCCGGAACAGACCTTTAAAGAGCTTGTAGGAGAAGAAAACTGCACGGACGATCTTAATTTTTATGTCAATGAGTGGAAATGGGAATATTACAGCATGCTTAATTTCAATATTGCCTTGAGAGAACCGGTTGAATATAAGGCTGCAAAAGATAACCCGGATGTAAATAAGGCGCTCACCTGCGTTATAGGGCTTGAGAATTTCGAGGATCTGAATGCAGGTTTTAAAAAAATGGATAACGGCGAAATTTCACTTCATGCGCATGCATCTCCATTAAGCCTTTATTCACCAGGCCTGGCCCCAAAAGGATATCATACGGCCAAATTGGAAACTCTGGCTCCTTTTGGCCTTGACGGTGATTCTGCTAACTGGGATGTGAGAGAAAAAGAAATTACCGAAATGTTTATGGAACTGTGGGCAAGTTATTCCACAAATTTTAAATCTGCTTATATGGATGTTCACACATCAACCACAACTCCTCTTGATGTTCAAAGAAGATTTGCAACAATGAAAAGGGGAAGTTTCAAGCATGGAGCTTATACCGCTTTCCAGCTCGGTTCCAACAGACCGAATCCGCTCTGTTCTTCATACAGAACTCCGATACCCGGATTATATGTAAACGGTGCAAGCACATATCCCGGAGGTATGATACTTGGTGCATGCGGCTATGTGGCTGCCTCAGCGATTGTGGAAGATCTCGGTATGGATAAATGGTGGAAAGATCCGGATTGTGTTATAAGTGCTAGAGAAAAGGGATTGCTTCCTTGAATAAGGATATAATTCACCCTCCCCTTAAGCCCATCCCCTCAAGGAAGGGGAGATAAAAGAGTTTTCCGTAAAGGGAGAGGGAATAAGTCCAATTTCCTCAAGAGAAAAAACAAAAACTCCCCTTGCAGGAGAGAAATAAATAGTTCCCTCTCCCCTTTGTGGGAGAGGGCCAGGGTGAGGGGGTATTTAGGAGATAAAAATATGGTAAATAGTAGATTGTGCACAAAGGAAGAATTGGATGCCATGTGCATTCCTCCTTCAAAACAATTTTCAACAGTGCTTGAAAGCAAAGACATTGAAGCAGCCAAGAAAATATACGGTGAATTGGAAGACGCGTTCTTTGGCCTGCATATTATGTACCAGAACTGGGTCGCATTTCTTCAGGAGTTTATCTACAGCAATTACGGACATGAAGGCCTTACCGCTGCTGTTCCGATAGCCGAAGTTATTATGCAGGCTATAAAATTCGGTATGACAATAGAAGAAGCTGATAAATGCAGCAGATCTGCAAAGGAAGAAATGTCTGCTTTAATTGATGCCGGAAAAACAAAGGAAGCTAAAAAGCTGTTTAAGTTTCTGGAAAAAGGATGGCGCGATTATCACGATATTTACAATAGCTGGACAACTCTTCTTTTATCAAGAATTTACCGTGATCTGGGAGGCCTTGAAGCTCTTGAGAAAGCTCACCGTTATGCCGGCGGTCTTCATTGGATGCCATGGATGGAGCAGGATATCCAATGTGATCCAAAGTTCCGCATTCAATATTGGAGCATGCTGATGCACGGCAATCTTTGTGAATTTACAATTGAAGAAGATGATGAAAAGTTCATTATGAAATTGCATGTTTGCGGAAGTTGTGGACGCCAAATCATAGACGGCTATTATAAGGAACCGATTAATTTTGCGAAAGTAAAAGAAAAAGGCCCTGAAACTTGGTACCGCGATGATTGCACCGTATATCAAACACATTTGACTATAATACACTCAATGATGTCTATCGAAAAGATCGGAGCTCCATGGCCCGTTATTACATGCAATAACGGCAAAGGTCCTGAACCGTGTCAGATACTTCTTTACAAGAATCCGAAAACAGCCGCTGCCAAATACTATGAGATGGTCGGGAAGCAAAAGCCAAAATGATAACCGGAGTTACATTAAACCACCTCAACCTTGATGGGGGAGGAATAGGGTGGGGGCGTCCTTTTTACCCCTCACCCTGACCCTCTCCCACAAGGGGAGAGGGAAGGTTAGTTTTTATAATAATGAGCTTTCCGAAAGGGGGAATGAAATGAGATTAAAAGATAAGGTAGCAATCGTTACCGGCGGCGGCGCCGGTATAGGCAAAGCTATAGCCGCAGGGTTTGCAAAAGAAGGAGCCAAAGTAGTAATAACCGATATTAATGAAGACCGCCTGAAAAAATCTTCGGAAGAAATCAATTCACAAGGCGCAGAAATTCTGGCTGTTCGTTCGGATGTTTCGGTTATTAAGGATATAAACCTGATGGTGGAAAAAACCATGAAGCGTTTCGGTAAAATTGATATTCTTGTAAATAACGCAGCAATGCAGACACCGGCAAAGATATTCTGGGAGAGAGAAGAATCTGTATTTGATAATGTTGTAAAGGTTAATTTGAAGGGGCTCTATTTTTGCACCCAGGCTGTGGTTAAAACCATGTTACAAAGAAATTACGGAAAAATTATAAATATAGCTTCAAGCCAGGGTCGTATAGGCATTCCGATGAACTCCGATTATGCAACCACAAAAGGCGCAGTAATTAGTCTGACCAGAACACTTGCTGCAGAACTCGGACCTATGGGTATTAACGTAAACGGCATTTGCCCCGGTCTTACTCCCACAGAAGGCATGAAAGCCGTTGGTCTTCCTCCGGAGGTTGCGGAAGCAGTAATTAATATGACACCATTGCGCAGGATGGGTAAACCCGAAGACTATGTAGGAATTGCGGTTTTTTTAGCTTCAGATGAAAGCTCTTTTATGACCGGGCAAACTGTTTCCGTAGATGGTGGAATCAGTATGCCATAAAAATAATTCGAGGATTGAAGCTCCACGCTGCAAGCAACTGGGAATCTTCGACCGTAAGGACTTTGATCAATTTTAGATTCACACGCATTCCCCGACGTAAGCATCGGGGAATGTGCTCGCTGTTGCGGTTCAAAGGGTCAATGGGTAAAGCGAAATACAGATTATTGTTCACCCTCCCCTTTATCCCATCCCCTCAAGGGAGGGGAAATTAAAAAAAGTTCCATCACTTCAGGGAAAAGGAAATAAAAGAGTCCGCTTTCCACCTGTTGAAGAGGGAATAAACAAGTTCCCTCTCCCCTTGTGGGAGAGGGTCAGGGTGAGGGGGAATTGGAAGAAGAATTTAGATTTACAGAGAAGGAGTACAACCATAATGAAATCATTGGAAGGCAAAATCGCACTGGTAACTGGTGGCGCAGGAGGCATCGGAAAAGCAACCGCTTTACTTCTTACCCGCGAAGGAGCCAAAGTAGTTGTTAACACCGGTTCTAATATTAAAGGTGGCGAAGAAGTAGTCCGCCTAATAAAGGAAGAAGGCGGCGAAGCCATTTTTGTGCAGGGAGACGTCTCTAAGGCAAAGGACGTTGAAAATTTGATTGATAAAGCCGTAAAAACTTATGGCCGTCTGGATTATGCTGTTAATAATGCCGGTATAATACCGGATGTCATGCCAACAGCCGAGACCTCGGAAGAAAGCTGGGATCGTACAATTAATGTCGATTTAAAAGGCGTCTGGCTTTGTATGAAGTATGAAATTCTTCAGATGTTAAAACAGGGCGGAGGCTCTATTGTTAATGTTTCCTCGACTCTAGGATTAGTGGGCACTCAGGCGGGTGTTTGTGCTTATGTGGCAAGCAAACACGGAGTTGTAGGATTAACCAAAGCTGCTGCCCTTGAGTATGCTAAAGCAGGAATACGTGTAAATACAGTATGCCCCGGTACCACTGAAACACCCGGCTTTGATAAAACTCTGGAGCTTTCTCCGCAAGTCAGAGATATAACAATAAGTATTACTCCTATGGGACGAATTGCAGAATCGGAAGAAGTGGCCGAAGTTATTGTTTGGCTGTGTTCAGACAAAGCCTCGTATGTAACCGGCCATGCACTGGTTGTAGATGGTGGAATGATAGCACAATAAAGGAGATAATCAGTGACTGAGACAAATAAGGCTAATCCATGTAAAGCCGAAACAAAGAAACCTGAAGTAAAGAAACCTGAAGCATGCATGCGTATGAAATCCACCGGACTTGGAACTACAATGCTATTTGCAGATGTAGATAAAGTAGACGTTGTCGATGATATGCTGATACTGCATATTAATTCTGTTTCACCTGTAAGATGGCACATAAGAGCAGGAATTACATATAAGGGCATGCTTACGCTTTTGTGGGCGGTTTTTAAGAATTGTATTGCCGTCAAGTTTGTGTTTCTCGGTTTTATTAAACTCAAAAATCCTAAATTACCCGAAGATTTTTAAGGCAATATAAAAGAGTACTACAAGGAGAGAAAATGGAAGGGCAATTCAAATATTTATTTACTCCTTTTAAAATCGGACCAATGACAGTAAAAAACCGGATTTTCAGCAGCGCACATATAACGCAGCTTGCGGATCAGGACAATATATTGGACGATAGGTATATTGAATATCAAAGGAATAAAGCCAAAGGCGGTCTTGGGTTGACTATTTGCGGAATGATGAATGTGATGCCCAACTCAAGAGAATTCTTATTCATACAGGAAGTATATGATGAAAAGGTGGTTCCAAAATTAAAGCTGCTTGCCGAAGCAGTGCACGAGCAAGATTGCAAAATACTTGCTCAATTAGTTCATGTAGGCAGAGAAATGGATGTTGAAATATCCAGACAACCTTCCTGGGCGCCATCGCCTATTGCGCCTACAGTAGTGTTTCATGATGTGCCCAAGGCAATGGAAGTTGAAGATATTAAAAGATTAGTAAAAACATTCGGTATATCTGCCGGGTTCGCCAAAAAAGCCGGCTTGGATGGCATAGAACTTCATGCGGCTTCAGGTTATATATTTGAGCAATTCATGTCGCCATACAGTAATAAAAGGACAGATGAATATGGCGGTGACATGGACAAGCGGTTAAGGTTTCTTCTCGAAGTGATCGATTCCATCAGGGAAACAGCAGGAAGTGATTTTGTTCTTGGTTTAAGGATACCTGGCGACGAACTTGTGCCAGGAGGATATACAATTAATGAAATGAAACAGGTCGCAGAGAAACTTGAAAAAACCGGGAAAGTCGATTATCTTTCTATAAGCGCTCCATTTTATGAAGTTATGATGACTATGGGTACCGGGATGCAAACACCTTTAGGGCTCTATGCCAGTCAATGCGCTCAATTTAAAGAAGCGGTCGATCTTCCCATAATGACTGCATTCAGAATTAATGACCCAATTCAGGCAGAAAAACTTTTGGCAGACGGCACAATGGACATGGTTGGTATGGCAAGGGCTCTTATTGCAGATCCTGAGTTGCCAAACAAGGCAAGAGAAGGAAGAATTGATGAAATCAGGTCATGCATTGCCTGTAACCAGGGCTGTCTCTCACGAATTTTCAAGCAAAAACCGATCTCCTGTCTCCAAAACCCTGAGATAGGCCGCGAAAAGGATTTAGGTGCTCTTGAAGCAGCCAAAACAAAAAAGAAAGTCGTAGTCATAGGCGGGGGCCCTGGAGGTATGGAAGCTGCCAGAGTAGCCAGGCTAAGAGGCCATGATGTCGTGCTTTATGAAAAGGAGAATGAGCTGGGAGGGCAAGTCAATATAGCGGTTAAAGTACCTACCAGAAAAGAATTCGTAGGCTGTATCAGATACCGTATCAAACAGATGGAGATTTTAGGGATAAAAGTAAATTTAGGCATCGAAGCAACACCGGAAATAATTGAAAATGAAAACCCTGATGCGGTTATTGTAGCAACAGGTTCTACACCTAATATTCCTCCTCTGCCGGGAGCGGATCAGAATAATGTGCTCAGTGTGCATGATGTGTTGCTGGAAAAAGCCGACACAGGAGAAAAGGTGCTCGTTGTTGACGGCGGGGAGGGGCACTGGGAGTGTTGCAGTGTGGCGGAATATCTGGTTGAAATGGGCAAGAAAGTAGAGATTATTACTCCGTTGATGTTTGTAGGCCAGGAACTTGTGACAACAACCGACCTAACTGCTTTTTACATGAGGATGCGCCTAAGAGGTGTGGTTTTCAGTCCCAACACGGTAATAAAAGAAATTTCAGGAAATACTGTAGTAGTGCTGGATATTTTCGCCTTTTCGGAAAGGACAATCGAAAACGTTGACACTGTGGTTATTGCTATGGGCAATCAGGCAAACAACCAAATTTATTTTAATTTAAAAGGCAAAGTAAAAGAATTATATATGGTTGGCGACTGTCTTTCTCCCCGAAAGGCAATTGATGCTATATATGATGGATACACTATAGGCAGGAGTTTATAACTTTTACAGTTTACTGGGAGGCATGTCAGGCAAGGCCTAACGGTGGAAGGATATGCTATTGTCAGTCAAAGGCAGCTCTTTTTTTTTCCTTTCTTTTCAGGTTGCATGAGACGGCAATAGCATATTATCCTCCGCCGGACATATATCTAAAAAGGGGGTCACAATGGAAAGTATTGCTCAATTAATGAATTTAAATGGTAAGGTAGCTGTAGTAACCGGAGGTGCTTTGGGAATAGGAGAAGCTATTTCTACACGCCTTGCTGAGGTGGGAGCATCCGTGTTGATCGCTGATATCAATATTGAAGCTGCCAAGAAAACTGCTGGAAATATTGTTGAAAAAGGCGGCAAGGCCAAAGCCTATAAAGCCGACGTCAGCAATTCCAATGACATGGAACAATTGATCAAGACAACTTTATCAACTTTTGGAGGATTAGATATTCTTGTCAATAATGCAGGGATCTATCCGCCTTCTCAGGCCGTAAATATGTCTGAAGCACAATGGGATAAAGTATTAAACATTAACCTGAAAGGCACCTTCCTTTGTGCACAGGCTGCAGCAAAGGAAATGATTAAAGCGGGCCACGGAGGAAAAATTATCAATCTTGCTTCAGCCGGCGCAATTGTTCCAACCGGAATGATGGCGCATTATGATGCATCCAAAGGAGGCGTTATTTCGTTCACCAAGTCTTTGGCCAAGGAACTTGGGCAATTTCAGATCACTGTCAACGCGGTTGCGCCAGGTGGTGTTCCTACAGAAAGCAGCGCAGCTGTTGCAGCAGAATTGATAAAGATATTGAATCTTCCAGAAGGCGCCGTACCACCTCCACGTTCTGTATTGGGTCGCTGGGGAAGTGCCGATGATATAGCAAAGGTTGTGTGTTTTCTGTCAAGCGGTCTGGCTGATTATATGACAGGCAGTATTGTATCCGTGGATGGAGGGTTTCTTCTTATGTGAAGAATAGACGTGATAAATTTGTACATCTCCATTTTAAGATATAACCTATAAAATATTATTTTGATGGAGGGAAAATGAGCAAAAATGAATCGGCTCTGTTTGTTGTGACCGGTGCGGCAAGCGGAATGGGGGCTGCCTCGGCGCGTCGTTTGGGAAAGAGAGGCAGGGTTTTACTGGTTGACATTGATTCCAAGCGACTGGGTATGATGGCTCAACAGCTTTTATCCGAAGGAATTAAGGCGGATAAAAAAGTATGTGATGTCATGGATGATCATTCTGTCCGCTTGCTGGCTGATTACGCCCGATCTCTGGGGCAGGTAAACGGAATAGTAAACGCTGCCGGTATTTCCCCGTCAATGGCGGACTGGAAAAGGGTATTATCCGTTGACCTTGTCGGGACAGCGCTTATTCTGAGTGAATTTTTACCCCTGGTCTCACCTGGAGCAGCAGCGGTGTGCATCGCATCAGTAGCATCCCGTGCTTTTCCAAGCAGTTCTGAAATTGATACTGTCCTTGATAATCCGCTGGATCCGGACTTTTTAAAAGATATAGAGCCTTGTCTTTCTATATCTCTTCCTCCGGCATCAGAACTTGATCCCAAAAGCGCTGCTGCTTATCTTCTTGCAAAACGAGGAGTTGTGCGTTTGTGTGAGAAACTTGCACCTGCCTGGGCACAGCGCGGAGCCCGCATTGTTTCTATTTCTCCAGGATACATAGATACTCCTATGGGGCGTCTGGAATATGACAATTTGGAATATATGCGGAAATCGGTTGAAATGACACCGATACGACGTTTGGGAAAACCCGAAGAAATTGCGGCTGCAGTAGATTTTCTTTGTAGTGAAGATGCGTCTTTTATAACAGGATGCGATTTATTGGTTGACGGCGGATTCACTGCCGCAGCATCTCATGCAGCCGGCAATTGACTCTGAATAGAAAGGAGCGCTTAAGATGCAAATGGCTTTTTATTTAGATCAAACCAGATGTACCGGCTGTTATACTTGTGTAATAGCGTGCAAGGACTGGCATGATGTGCCTGCGGGACCGGCCACATGGAGAAGAGTATTAACCATCGAAAAAGGAAAATACCCTGAGCCTTTTGTGGCATTTTTATCTGTGAGTTGCTACCACTGTCAAGAGCCGGCTTGCGTATCAGTATGTCCGGTAAACGCCATAACCAAAAGGAGCGAAGACGGTATCGTGGTAGTAGATCAGGATGCTTGCCTGGGAAAAGACAGATGCGGATCATGTTTTGATGCCTGTCCTTATGACGCTCCTCAATTCGGTTCCGAAGAAGATGCCAAAGTCCAGAAATGCAATTTTTGTATAGGCAGATTGCAAATCGGCAAACAGCCTGTTTGTGTGGCCGGCTGTCCGATGAGAGCTTTAGATGCCGGAAGCATGGAAGAGATGAAAGCCAAATACGGCCTGATGCAAGAAGCCGTGGGTTTTTCTTATGATGAAAAACTGCGCCCATCAATATTATTCAAATGCAAACCTGAGATGCCAACTACTTGATTATATCCAGGAGGCCGGTAATGACTGAAAAATTGGAATCAATAATTAAGCTGCCGCCTGTTGAGCAAATAGGCATCGTTGTAAAAGATATTGATAAAGCGATCGCTTTTTATTCCTCAGTATTTGGTTTGGGGCCTTTTAAGGTTGTTGAGATTGAAAATAAGGGGTTTACTTATAAAGGAAAGAAAGGTGACTGCAAAATGAAATTAGCTTTCACCCGGTCAGGCCCGATGGAAATTGAATTGGTTCAGATATTGGAAGGCGAGACGCCACATACTGATTTTCTAAAGGAGATAGGGGAGGGTGTTCAGCATCTTCGCTTTCGTGTAAAAGATCTTGACAGTGAACTGGCAAAGCTATCCAAGGAAGGAATTGAGCCGGTATTTTACAACCGTATGGCTGAATTCGGAGTGGCATTCGCATATATAAACAGCGATAAGATTGGCGGTGTCATGTTCGAACTCTTTGAAACACCGGAAGGATTCCAGATGGGAGAATAAGAAATCATGAGTGATACAGCTAATGGATTGACAAAGGGGAAAAAGGTGGTCTCCACGGTATGTGCAAGCCATTGCGGTGGTTCATGCCTGCTCAAGGTTCATGTGAAGGATGGGGTAATTATCCGTATAGAGACCGATGATGGAGAAGAACCTCAGCTCAGAGCTTGCTGGCGAGGGCGTGCTTACCGGCAGCGGGTGTATGCCAAAGACAGGGTTCTTTATCCCATGAAGCGTATTGGTGAAAGAGGTGAAGGAAAATTTGAGCGCATTTCCTGGGACGAAGCCCTGAATACTGTGGCAGAACAACTTAAACAAGTCAGAGACACTTATGGGCCGGAAGCAGTTGTCCTTATGATGGTTACAGGCGATGTTCATTTCCTTCACCAACGGGGCCCGCTGATTAAAGCTCTCAGCCTGTCGGGCGGTTTCACTCCGGTCTGGGGTATAACCTCCTTTCATCAGGGTCTTTCAGCTTCACTGTGCAACTACGGCACAATCCATACGGCCAACACTAGAAATGATTTGGTTAATTCCAGACTGATCATTATGTGGGGATGGGATCCGGCTAAAACCATTATGGGCGCCAATACAAGCTGGTATGTAGCCCGGTCCCGCGAGGCTGGGTGCAGAATAATATCGGTTGACCCACAGTATACAAATTCGGCAGCCACCTTTGCAGAGCAATGGATACCCATCCGTCCGGGTACGGATTGTGCCATGTTGTTGGCTATGGCCTATGTGATGATAAATGAAAAACTGTATGACAAGAACTTCATAAACACCTATACGACTGGATTTGATAAGTTTGAAAACTATGTAACGGGCAAAGAAGACGGCATACCCAAGACACCCTCATGGGCAGAGGAAATCACCGGAGCACCTGCTTCTTCTATCGAAAAACTGGCTAAAATGTATGCCACAATTAAACCTGCTGCGTTGATGGCCGGCATATCCCCCGGACGCACGGCTTATGGTGAACAGTACCACCGGGCAGCTATTACACTTGCTGCCATGGCAGGCAATGTCGGTGTCCACGGTGGAGATGCGGCAGGAAGGGCCTGGGAATCGTGTTTTCCCGGATATCCATACAAAATGGGATTTATTGAAGCTACATTTGCTGGTCCAGGATTTGCTCCAAACCCTGCGGAAAAACCCGCTCATGAAAAAGTTGCTGCTTATTTCGGGAAAAAAGTGCCTTTTCTTGCTTCAGGGATACATTGTTCCAAGCTGGCGGATGCCATACTCAAGGGAAAGGCCGGTGGTTACCCGGTCGACTATAAAATGATTTATATTGCTTACTCTAACTATGTAACTCAGTGGCCGGATTTAAATAAAGTAGTTAAGGCTCTAAAGGCTCTTGAATTTGTTGCTGTACAGGAACAGTTTATGACTCCTACTGCAAAGTTTGCCGATATTTTGTTGCCTGTAAACACTTATATGGAGCGAAATGATTTTACTGTAGGAGTTGGAGAAGCATTTGTAGGAAGAATAAATCAGGTTATTGAACCGTTGGGTGAATCAAAGTCGGGATTACAGATTGCTATCGAGCTTGCTAAATATCTGGGAATCGATAAGCTTGTTGATAAAGATGAACAAGAGATGGTGGATGAGTATGCACAAGGTAATATGGTTCCGGATCTGGAAAAATTTAAAAAGGAAGCAACATACAAAATCAAGTTGTCCGAACCATATGTTGTTTTTAAAGATCAGATAAAAGATCCTGCAAATAACCCTTTTCCGACCCCTTCCGGAAAGATAGAAATTTACTCACAGGAACTAGCTGAAATGAATATTCCCGGATTTCCTCCCATTCCAAAATATATTGAAACATGGGAAAGCAGGAAAGACCCCTTGGCCAGGAAATACCCGCTGCAGATGATTAATACTCATTTCAGAAGGCGCTCACTTAGCCAATTTGACAGCATCCCCTGGCTGAGGGAACTCGAATACCAACCAGTTTTAATCAGCTCTGAAGATGCACGGGCGAGAAATATTGCGGACGGCGAAATGGTCCGTGTATTTAACGACAGAGGAGAGATGGTGATCCGTGCAAGGGTAACCGAGAGAATCATACCCGGTGTGGTGGATGTTCCGCACGGGGCCTGGTATGATCCCGACAAAAAGGGGGTGGACAGGGGCGGATGCGCCAACATGCTGACCTCCGATGAATTATCACCCAGTGGTGGTTTTGCCTACAACACTGTGTTGGTACAGGTTGAGAAAATTAGTGACCATGGCCGTGCACAGATTCGAACGGTGTAGCAATCAATGGCAATTTTGTCATTTATATACGAAGCGCAATCATAGCACCTTCTGCTATAGCGTCCGAGGCCTTTCTGGGGTTAGCAGCATCACCAATGACATATAGTTCGGATATCTTGCCTTTAATTTTCTCTTCCAGAGGATTATTTGCAGCAGTTCCCATTGCAAGGACAATGGAATCAAAAGGGGTTAGATTCTGTTCCTTGCCGTCTTTCTCATATATAATGCCATCTTCCAGAAATGTTTTTACTATGGAATTTGTCAGCATCGTTACACCATAATTTTTTAGCCTCTCAAGCAAGAAATGTCTTACAGAAGCTGGTGTATCTTTTGCTATTTCCGAAAACATTTCAATCATAGTTATCCTATGGCATCGCTCTCCAAGGAAATCAGCAGTTTCTGCACCGACCTTGCCGCCGCCGATAATCAGCACACTTTCTCCCACTGAAACTTTCCCTTCAAGTATATCCACGGCATTTACAACCCTGGGGCCGTGTATTCCTTTCAAACCAGGCACCAGGGGCACGCCCCCGGTAGCCAGGATAACCGCATCCGGATTTTCTTTTTCCACCAATTCGCTTGTTGCTTCTACTCCGTAATTGTAATGTACGCCATGCTTTTGCCCCATATGTATGTAATATTTTATGGCCCTTGCTATATCGTGTTTTGTGGGTGGTACGGCAGCGGTTCGGAACTGCCCTCCAGCCGCACTTTGTTTTTCATACACCGTTACCGCATGCCCCCTCTTGGCCGCTATCCATGCCGTCTCAAGTCCTCCGGGACCAGCGCCTATAATCATTATCTTCCTGGGCTTATCCGCCTTTACGATCTTAAAGCTGCCTTCTTTTCCGGTAAACGGGTTTACCAGACATGCAATTCCTTTGTCTTCCGAGCCTGCGCATGGTTCTCCCTGACATCTCTGCATGCAGGCAATGCAAGGCGATATATCATCAATCTCACCGGCTGCTACTTTATTCGGAAATTCCGGGTCGGCTAAAGATGCCCTGCCTAAAGCGATCATATCAGCCTTTCCAGTTTTCAGGATATCTGCGGCCAGATAGGGGTCATGTATTCTCCCCACAGCTATAACGGGAATGTTCACGGATTTCTTTATTTCTGCTGCAGCATCCACAAGATATCCGGGCGGTATTGCAGATGAAGCTATTATCCAGGGCATGCTGGCATAAACACCGGTGGATACATGAACCGCATTTACACCGGCTTCCTCAAGGACCCTTGCAACTACCCTCGACTCATTAATCTCCCGCCCGCCAGGCACACGTTCTTCACCGCTGAACCTTATGATTATCGGGTATTCTTTTCCCACCTTCTTTCTGATGTTTCCTATCAACTCGACAGCAAATTTCATTCTTCCCTTAAAGTTGCCCCCGAATTCATCCGTTCTCTTGTTTGCATATGCAGACATAAACTGGGCTACCAGGTATCCGTGGGCAGCATGAATTTCTACTGCACCAAATCCGGCAACTTTTGCCCGAAGAGCAGCATCGCCGAATTTTTCTATCAAATCATAAATCTCGCTGATCGTAAGTTCCTTTGGGATGTCCCTGTTAACCGGACAGGGCACCGGAGAAGGCGCCACCGGCTGTTGCCCGATCACATAACGATTTGTCTCCCGCCCGGCATGATGAATCTGAAGGGCTATCTTTGTGCCATGCCGATGAACCTCATCTACAAGCTCTCTGAATCCAGGAACGAATTCATCATTCCAGATGCATAGCTGACCTGGAATGGCTTTTCCCAATGGGTCAACAGATGTGAATTCAACAATCAGTAAGCCATAACCACCTTTTGCCCTTGCCACCCAGTAATCAATTAACCTTTGAGATACAGTACCGTCGGGGTTGCCAAGACCAGTTCCCATGGCAGGCACAACAAACCGACTCTTAATCTCCATTGAACCTATTTTAATCGGTGAGAAAAGAACAGAAAAGTTTGTCATAATTACTCCTTATGGTTTTCACGAGCTTGGACGAACCGGACTAGAGTGAAGCGGCGAGTCTTGATCCGCCAGCCGTCAGAGGATTTTACGAGCTCGTCGTCATAGTATCCGGCCGCCTGATGGATGACTCCGCTGGCCTCCTTAGGCATCAGTACCGCATCTACGTATGTACGTGCGGTCGCACCGGCTGACGCCACTGCCGCGGTAACATTGGTTATACGGTGCAGAGTCGGACCAAGTATTTCGTGCATCTTTTCCATTGACCGGGTTATCTCATCTCCGCTGGCCCACGTGCCGAACTGACCGTAATCGCCACAAAAGTCGTCGGTGAAGCATGTCCGGAACAGGCGCCAATCTCGGCTGTCGATGCCTGTGGCGTAGCGAACCATCACTGCCGAGATCTGACGCTCGTTCTCCGGGCTCAGCGAAGTTGTTTTCTCCCTATCTTTAATCATGGATTCCTCCTTCAAGTTGTATGTTTCCGGTACACATAAGTCCATATGCCGATATAGCCCAAATCTAACTTCATACTATTTGCCGGCAACCCATTGTTTGGCTTTCGAGACGCCCTTAATCACATCATTTGCCCAGGCATCGGCGCCTGTATATAAACAAACCTTTTCGTCGATGGGTCCGCCTCCGATCA
>DYJH01000076.1 GCA_020723255.1 Desulfonema limicola
TCATGAAACCAAAAGAGATGACGGTCAGTAACATCATCATGCCTTAGTTCTCTGAGATGGATACTTTCTGATATATACTTACTGGCAGTATTCATAAATACTTCCTAGCTCAACCTTTTAAAACTTGAAATTGAAGGCTGCCCCAGAAGTTTTGCTTCTACTTGTTTGCTTTCCAATGCTTCATTAATCACAGAAAGGACATGATCCATAGCCTCAAGATAATTTGCTACATGACTGACTTTATGGGCATACATTGCATAGAAGCTGTTTGTCGCAAGGAATCCTTTTTCCAGCATACCCTGAATGAACAATGCCTTTAGCGCTGATTCTTTTTCATGTTCAAACGAAAAATAACTCAAGGGGGGTATCCCGCCGATATGCGCTTTGATCTCATGCTTTGCGAATAATTCCCGCCATCCATCCTGCACCATTTGACCTATATTCATCAGATGTTTTCCGACATCATGCCGTTTATATTTTTTTATTGTAGCAATTGCCGCAGTGGGGCCAATCCTTTCTGTCCAATAAGTACTGCTGATAAAACTTTGCTGCGCAGTTTCCATTATTTCCGATTTTCCTATGATAGCCGCTATAGGATATCCGTTTCCCAATGCCTTAGAAAAAACAGCTATATCAGGGTTTATTCCAATAATTAAATGTGCTCCGCCTGTGTTCATCCTAAAACCCGCAGAAATTTCATCAATAATTAATACCGCCCCATTTTTTGAAGCCAGATCGCGAACATTGTCAAAGAATCCTATTGTTGGTTGTTCGCTCCGGATAGGCTCCATGATAACGGCAGCAACTTCGCCTGGATTGGCTTCCATGATAGATTCCAGCTCTTGAAATTGATTATAACGAAAGGGGAAAGAAGTTCCTTTCAGCGCTTTGGGAACACCGCTGGGGTCTAGTCCCGGGAGAAGATGTTCCCCCAGAGCATTTTTCGTTTCGAGATTAGCTGCCAAATACCAGTCATGCCAGCCGTGATATCCGCAAAAGGCAACTTTGTCACGTCCGGTATAAGCCCTTGCAATACGCACGGCAATGGCCATAGATTCTCCCCCGGTGCGTGCATAGCGAACCTTTTGCGCCCATGGGTGCAATTCGCACAATAGATCTGCGAGTTCGACATCTTCCGGGCAGTTAAGAGAGGAGCTGCTTCCCTTGTCAATCGCTGATTTTACTGCTTTATCTACATCAGGATCTCCATATCCGAGGACATTGGCGCCGATACCTCCTATACTCATATCTTTATATTGATTGCCGTCCAGATCCCATACGTCAACTCCTTTGGCCTTGCTGAAATATCCCGGCCATACACCATAGGAAAACAGATCTGGGCGTTTGGAAAAGAGCTGGCTTAAACCCGGGATTCTTTTTTTGGCATGTTCCTGCAATTTGATGGATTTCTTTATATTTAATTTTTCCATAGCTATTACTTTCTTGTCTTCCTGGAGTGATTTTTTTAATCCCTCGTTTCTTTCAATTCCGTGATTGATCATAAGAACTTCTGGATGCCGGGAGAGAAATTCAAGAATATCATTCATATCGAAATCAGATTTGTCAGGGTATAGCGCTTCATAGATACGGGTAACAAACTTAAAATCCTGTATCTCATCTACTGTCCATCGGTGGGAAGACAGATTCTGGTCAGCTTTAAAATCTCCGACTATAAATATTTCGGGATGATTGCAGATATATTGGGTAACATGCTCCCTTTCAGATGGAAGGCTTGCATTGATCCACGCTTTTTTTAAAGAAGAAAACGAGAAAATTTCCACATCCAAACCATCCGGGAAAGTTAAATCTAGGCTGTTTGTAGCATAATCATAACCTCCTGCCAGATAGAATTCAAAAACCTGATCCATTATGAAAGGGTCGATAAGAGGACAATCGCCGGTAAGCCTCACTATATGTTTTGGGTTATATAATAACGCAGCCTGGTAATAGCGATCCAGAACATCGTTCAAAGCGCCCCTGTAGCAAGGCAGATTTATTTTTTGGCATAATTTCTCAAGTTCGTCATCAGATGGGTCTTCACTTGTCGCCAGGATTAGCTTATCAATTTTTTTTGAGCGGAGAGTTCTTTCTATCTGATGCTGCAGCATCGGTTTCCCCAGAATAGGTTTTAAAACTTTGCCGGGAAGTCTTGCAGATGAAACACGCGCTTGAAGAATAGCAAGTATCATAATTATAGTTCTCTCATTAATTTCATTGGAACGCCCAGTTAGTCGGATTAACGATCTTTTCATCGTAAGCAGCAAAAGATGAAAAATCTTTGTTTGGGATCTCAGAGTCAAGGCAAACAAACTCGCATAATTCCCGCAATTGAAGGGCATTATTAACCCCGACGATAACGGTATCAATCTCAGAAATGCCACATACAAAGGCAATAGCTGCCTTTGCCGGTGTTATCCTGTTGGCTCTTAAAAACTCATGGTATTGTATTAAATTTTGTCTTACGCTGGAAAAATATCCCGGAAGGGTTGCCGGATCCATCAAAAGCAGCCCCTGTAAAAATACTGACCTGGAATGGATTTCAATACCCAGTTCTTTCAGTCTTTTTAAATACCCGGCGCTGATCATGCGCTGGTCCAAAACATTGACGGGAAGTTGAACCAGGTCAACATGAAAACGACATAAAACCGAATCAAGCTGATCAGGTGAATAAACAGAAACGCCTATCTTATCGACGAATCCTGAATCTTTAAGCCCCTGCATCGTTTCCCATAGGACAGCGCCTTTTTCTGAAAAAAGATTATCTGCATTATGAATTAAAAGACCATACAGTGATTTTTGCCCAAGCTTTCGCAAAGATTCAAATAAAGTTTCTTTAAGAATTAAAGCGTCATCCTCTGCAAGCGACTTTTTATTAAAAGAAGGGGTTTTGGTTACGATCCGGAATGAATGATTGTTGGAAAGACAAATCCCGATTATATCTTCGCTATTGCCATACTGCGAAGCTGTATCGATAACAGATAAACCTTGTTTTAATGCAAGCGAAAGGATATTCTTGACCTCGGATTCGGGTGTCTGCCCATCCTTATTGGATATGCCGTAATCAAGCCCAAATTGTACCGTCCCCAGTCCAAGTTTCATCTTATCAATCCTTTAAGAACATCAATAACAAAACCCTGGTCTGCATCAGTCATTCCAGGATAAATAGGCAAACTTATGATTTGCTCATACGCTGTTTCAGCCACCGGACACTGCCCAGGCCGTGTGCCCAGATGTTCTGTATAGAAAGGATGAAGATGAACGGGAATGTAATGTACATTAGCCCCAATTCCAGAGCTGCGTAACTCACGAAATAGGCTGGTACGATCCATAATACAGTCTTTTGAATTAAGTCTAACCACATAAAGGTGGTATGCATGAAAAACATCTTTTCGAACCGATAAAGGTTTGATCCAGGGCAGATCAGCAAATGCGCCATGATATTTTCCGGCTATCTTTTGGCGGCGGGCTATTCTTTCAGGAAGCTTTTGCAACTGGCTTATGCCCAGGGCGCATTGTAAATCTGAAAGACGGTAATTGTATCCTAAAAACTTCATTTCATAAAACCATGATCCTCGCGTTTCTCGCTGCCTGTGGTCGGTTGTAATCCCATGATTGCGAAATACGCGCATCTTTTCAGCCAGGTCAGATTTATCTGTAACAATCATGCCCCCTTCACCGGTAGTGATATGCTTAACCGGATGAAAACTAAAAACCGTCATATCGGCAATAGCGCCAACTTTTCTCTCTTTGTATTTTGCACCCAAAGCATGGCATCCGTCTGCAACAAGAAAGAGATTATGCTTTTTCGCAATTTTATGTAATTCATCCCAGTCACAGGGTTGCCCGGCATAATCAACACCTATAATGGCTTTTGTTTTTGCAGTTATTTTTTCTTCAGCCTGTATCGGATCGATGAGAAGAGTTTCCGGATCCACATCTGAAAACACCGGCGCAGCTCCCGTATATATTACGCAATTGGCTGTAGCGGCAAAGGTCATCGGCGGAACAATAACCTCGTCTCCCGGCCCTATTCCTAGAGCGTGCATGGCGCAATGCAAGCCGGCCGTCCCGCTGCTAACGGCAACGCCGTATCCGGCGTTTACATAATCTGCGACTGATTTTTCAAATTCTTCTACTTTAGGTCCGGTTGTAAGCCAGTCTGAACGCAATGCTTCAATAACGGACTCAATATCCTCTTCATCAATCCACTGCCGCCCATAAGGTATAAACTGCCGCATACTCGTTTTGGTTTTTGCCTTTTTTTCTGATTCGCAAGCTACAAGATTCATCAGCGCACGCCTGCCGGGTTTGTCACAATTGAATATTCTTCTTCACCGTTTAATAAATTTAGTACCGTTTTTTCATTTATATGGTGAAGAGCTGTAAGAAAGCGGGAAGCTGCATCTTGTTCGGTAAAAGACGGATCGCTTAGGAGTATTTTCATATCTTCAATACTCACCCACTCGTCATTCCGGTTGCTGGAATAAATAAAATCATCAGCAAGTTTTTTAGCTTCTTTATAGTTATGCCGTTTTTCCCACCATGTATAATTCGGTAAAATTATATACATGCCGTTATAAGAAATCGTATTTCTTCCTTCTTCCTCTGTTATAAGACTTTCATGAAGTTTTTCGCCCGGTCTTGTTCCTATGATTTCGATATCGCAATCCGGCGCAACAGCCGTTGCTAAATCCGTAATTCTCATGCTTGGTATTTTAGGAACAAATATTTCTCCGCCCAGCGCAATCTGAAGCGCTGTGATGACTAGTTCAACAGCCTGGTCAAGGGTTATCCAGAATCTTGTCATCCTGTCGTCTGTTATAGTAATTTTTCCTGTTTTTTTCTGCTTGCTGAATAGCGGAATAACACTTCCCCGGCTTCCGATAACGTTTCCATATCGAACACAGCAGAAACGGGTTCCCCGTAATCCTGAGTAGGAATTGCCCTGAATAAATATTTTTTCAGCGCAAAGCTTGGTCGCTCCATAGAGATTTGCGGGATTGACGGCTTTATCGGTGCTCAGTGCAACTACTTTTTGAACACCCGTGTCTATTGCTGCATTAATGATGTTTTCTGCGCCATAAATATTTGTTTTAATAGCTTCAAAAGGATTATATTCGCACGAAGGAACTTGTTTGAGCGCTGCGGCATGAATTACAAGGTCTGCCCCTTCCATAGCTCTTTTCAACCGGCTTGCGTCTCTTACATCTCCAATGAAATATCTTATGATATCTTCGCCAAAAATCTGGCGCATTTCATGTTGTTTTAACTCGTCGCGACTGTATATCCGTATGGTTTTGGGATGATATTTTTCGAGCATGACCTTGCAGAAATGTTTTCCGAAAGACCCTGTTCCTCCTGTTAAAAGAATAGTTTGCTTTTCCCATTTAATATTTTTCATATTTTATTTCTTTCACATAAACAGTGGCTATGCGCTATTGTAAAAATTTGTTAACTCATATTATTTTCCACGCTTAAAGCGGATAATGTATTTGTTCTTTTTTTTGCAAATGGTGTGCCATATGCATTTCAATCAAATTCTATGGCAAATATTATGTTTTAATGTGATAAGACAGATGTATTAATACCTTTTACGGAAAATCTTTCCGGATATTTGCTTTATGTTTAGAAAAATTGTGCAAACTAAAAGAAAAGTTTCTTAAACGCTGGAAGGCGTGTCAAATAATTGTCATTTGGAAGAAAATAAAAATATTATTTTTTTACTAAAGTTTTATTGTTTGCTGCCGATAAATGGTTTGAATGGGTCTTGTTTTATTTAATGTACCAAATGTGGGGTGATGCTATGGTTATTTCAGCATATCAGGTTAATAATGTATTGAGGGTGTATCATGATCAGCTTAGAAACAGCCGAACATCAGGTAAACCCGTTAATAATTTGTCTCAGTCTCCGGACAGAGTCACAATATCGGCTAATGGTAAGCAAAAAGCTGTCAGCGATAAAATCGCATCCAGTATAGCGAATAAAATAAGTAGTTACGGTACAAAAGAGCAAACAGAGAATGAGTCATTGACAAAATTTGAAGAAGAATTGGAAATTGCAAATAAATCAAAAAACACTTCTGCCGACCTTGTATTCAAGATGATAGATGATAAAGGAGAAACAATAACAATGCTTAATATTGAAGACATTAAGCATTACTGATAATCCTGCTATATAATATGCTCAAGTTTCTAATTTTATATGTGCAGAAAGAAGAGGTTATAAATGAAAATTGACAACAAGATCGCAAATTATGAAATTAATAAACATCTGTCAAAATTAACGTCAAATATTAATGAAGGACAGCAAATTTCGGATGGACAAAAAAATAACAAAATAAATACCGAAAGCAGAGATGCTATAGTTAATCTTTCCAGCGCCTCAAAAGACGTTAAACTGGCAAATGAGGTTATATCTTCGACACCGGATATCAGAGAGAATAAAGTTTTGGAAATAAAAGAAAAAATTGAATCCGGAAAATATGAAATCAACCATCAGGCTGTTGCAGCAAAGCTTGTGGATGCTTTTATGGAAGACATATTATAAAACCTATTAAAGTGAAGCTAAATATTCATCGCTGCCGGGTTTAAGACTCTCTTGATTGAATCTTTATAGCCATCATAAAAGAAAAATATAAAATCCCCCCTTGCCTGAGGCAGCGGCAAGGGGGGATTTTATATTGAATACACCCGCTATTACGAAAGCTGCAATTTAAGTTTGTTTCCGTTCCCATCGCCGATGGATGCTACCGGAGATCTGTGAAATCCGTTGCCGTTTTTTTCGCCTATAACAATTGCCATGTCTTGTAAATGCCGCTTCAGTTGTTCTGCTTGGGCGTTCAACTGCTTGGAAGCGCCGGCCAGCTCTTCGGCACCGGACGCATTCTCCTGTATTATTTTATCCACTTGATTTACAGCTTTATTGATTTGTTCTATGCCCTGAGACTGTTCATTGGATGCGGCTGCAATCTCTCCAACCAGTTCGCCTACCTTTGAGGAACTTGCGGCTACTTCTGAAAATTTCTTGTTGGTTCGGGTTACCAGATCCGAGCCCTCCGTCACCTTCTTTAATGTCCCTTCGATAAGGTTTGCGGTGTTCTTAGCTGCATCAGCCGATCTCATGGCAAGGTTTCGAACTTCATCGGCAACCACAGCAAAACCGGCGCCTGCTTCACCTGCCCTGGCAGCCTCTACCGCAGCATTTAAAGCAAGAAGATTAGTCTGGAACGCTATCTCATCAATGGTCTTTATTATCTTCGATGTTTCGCTGCTTGCAGTTGAAATTTCATTCATGGATTTTGTCAGTTCATCCATAGAAATATTTGCTTGTTTCACAACGATATTGGCTTCCTTCATAAGATTGTCGGCCTGGGTTGCATTATCGGCATTCTGTTTAGTCATAGACGATATCTCTTCAAGCGATGAAGAAGTTTCCTCTATTGATGCTGCTTGACTGGAAGTTCCGTCAGCCAGTAAATAGCTGGATGAGGATACCTGGCTCGAAGCAGACACTACCTGTTCGGTTATATCGCTGAGTCCTTCAATAATTTGTGTTATTAGTCTTGTAATTCCCCGTGAAATAAAAAAAGATTGTGTGATTGCTGCCAGGATAGACGCCAGCATAATTATTATGATAGATCTTTTGGCGCGGTTTTGAGTGCTTTTCTCATACTGATGAACAGTATTCAATATCCGGTCGGTGGCATTTATAAGATCTCTGGCGCTGGTGACCATTTTTGCGTCAATCTCTTTTAGCTTTTGTATATTACTTTCTCTGTCATAAACTAATTTTGAATATTTGGATGTCAAATTTTTCAGGCCTTCATCGGCGCCTGACCAATTATTTATTTTATAAAAGTCATCCCGCCATTTATCAATATACGTTTTTTCGCCTTCTTTCAGCTTCTTATCCTTATATAAAATAATATTTTTTTCCTGCCTGCGCGCCTGGAGAAGAGCTTCCACGGCTGGACCTGAACCGTTCATTTTTTTAAGATAATCCTCCACGTCGCGGGCTGCTAAACGCATTTGATCATCCAATTTGTCTCCTTGCAGAAGATTTTCATGAACTTCTCTGGCTAAGGCTGAATATTCATCTTCTGACTTCATGCTTTCATTTAACAATTTATTTATAATCGGTTCTTTCGATATCCTTCCTAACGTTGTAATTGCTGCTCTGGTTTCAGCCATGGAACTTTCCCACGCTTTATTACTCTCTTCGTCTCTTCGTATGATAAAATTTTTTTCCTGCCTTCTCGTTTCCATGCATGCCTGTTTAACGATATTAGCCTTATCTGTCACCTCTGTTTGCTTATTAAGGATCATAACGACAATATAACCGCAAATCCCTATAGCCACCGCCAATACTGCAACCGAAGCAAAGCCCAGCGCTATCTTTGTGCTTATTTTTATATTATTAAACATTTTCCCCAATTCTCCCTGTTTTTGTTTTTGATATTAAACAACATCCGGGGAGTTTTTATAATCTCCCTCATTATATATTCTAAACTGTACCACACCATCTTGATAACTGTGCTTTAAAATATTATCGGTATTGGTGCAAAAAAAAATTTGGGTGCTGCTATAAACGGTATGAAACAATAAATATTTTAATCTTTCAATCCTGTGATGACATATTTAGCAAAACCTGTGCCAAGACCACGCAATAAGCTTCCCGCTATCCGGGTTAGCTTCCTGTGATGAGAAAAAATATCTATCCTGAGCATTGTTTCTTATCCAAAGCCTTACGAATAGCAGTTGCGATTTCACGGATCGAATAAGGCTTCATTATATAGTCTTGAATTCCTATTTCGCTTGCCTGCTGTTTGTTGATTTGTTCGCTGAATCCGGTGCATAGTATGATTGGTATATCATGACGGATGCCTTTAATCTCTATAGCCAGTTCTTTTCCTGTGATACCTGGCATAGTCATATCAGTTATAAGCAAATCAAAAATGTCAGGTTGGGCTAAAAAAGTCTCCAAGGCTTCTAAGCTGTTAATTTTAGTGGTGACGCGGTACCCAAGACGTTCCAGCGCTTTTTGCCCCATATCTATGATAGAATTATCATCGTCAACGAAAAGTATATGTTCGCTGCCGGTTGGAATAACTCCTATCGTTTTATTTTTCTTCTCAGGTTTTATTTCGGCTCTTGGAAGAAGCACTTCAAAGGCGGTTCCCTGCCCCTGTTTGCTATGTACTGTGATTGCTCCGCCATAGGTTTTGACAATTCCCATAACCACCGATAGTCCCAGTCCGGTTCCTTCATTTAAATCCTTAGTTGTAAAGTACGGTTCGAAGATTCGTTCTATAATAGACTCATCTATGCCGCAACCGGTGTCGCCAACTGTAAGTTTCACATAAGCCCCCGGCTTGAGATCCGGATAGCGGGAAACACCAGAGGAACCGATCTCGATCTTTGACAGATAAACGCTCAGAATACCCCCTGTATCGCACATCGCATGGTTTGCGTTAGTGCAAAGATTCATTAAAATCTGATGGATATGGGTCGGATCGGCAATAACTACTGTTTCTTCAGGCTGAACGGCAAAAGCATGGCGAATCTCGATGGTTGTCGGAAGCGCTGAACGCAATAGTTTTAGCGTATCCCGCACCATGTAAGACACTTGCACCGCTGCTTGTTTACGTTCAGACTGGCGGCTGAACGTAAGAATTTGGCTAACCAGGTCTTTTGCGCGATTTCCTGCCTTGAGTACTTCCTTCAGGGCATTTTGCGCGGAAATTCCTTCCGAGAGGTTAAACAGCGCTATTTCAGTGTAACCGATAATGCCGGTGAGGATATTATTGAAATCGTGGGCTATCCCGCCGGCCAATGTGCCTATAGCTTCCATCTTTTGCGCCTGGACAAGATCTTTTTCCAGCTTGCGAAGATAGCTCATGTCGTGGCCGACCATTACAAAATGAGTTGTTTCTCCGGATGAATTTCTAATGGGAGAAATTGTGCCTTCCAGTTCAAATTCCCTGCCATTTTTCCCTATATTTATCATAGCGCCCATCCAGACATCACCTTTGCCATGATCAAGCGTTTCCTTCACCTTCTGGTAGAATGCATCATCATGCTTAGAACTCCTAAAAACTCTTAGTTTTTTCCCAACGAGCTCCTCGCAGCTATAGCCGCTGGAACGTTCAAATGCCGGATTTATATACAGAATAGTACGATATCTATCGGCAATGACAATATTTTCCCTGGATTCTTTGACGGCAGTTGCAAGAAGTGCCCGCTCTTTTTCTCCGCGCTTACGTTCGGTAATATCCCAGAAGGTCAAAACTGCTCCAATAATCTTACCATCCTCCAGAATGGGAGTGCTGGTATAGGCCACTGAAAAACTTGTGCCATCTTTTTTCCAGAAAATCTCATCCCGCACATGATTAACCGTACCATTTTTGAAAGCCTTATAGACAGGGCATTCACATTCGGGATAGGGGCTTCCGTCCTCCCTGGAATGATGCCATATCTCATGGCTGGGCAGGCCGATAAGTTCTTCTACTTTATAGCCCAGCATTCTGGCTGCAGATGGATTGACAAAAATATGCTTTCCTTCAATATCTAATCCTAATATCCCCTCTCCGGTTGAATTAAGGATCAGCTCGATTTGATGATGAGCTGTTCTAAGTTTAATTTCCGATTCCTTCAGCTCTTTATTATGCTGTTCAAGGGTATCAGCCATTTTATCAAAAGAATCTGATAAGCAACGGGCCTCGGCAAATCCGCAGTCCACAATATTTGCTCGGGCGCTCAGGTCTCCTTCCTTCATCTGTTCTGTGGCATTGATCAGCTTGTCTATAGGGCGCAGGATGCTTCCGCCAATAGCCCTTGTAACTAAAAGAATAATTATGGTAATAATCCCCAAAGCAGCTATGTTTCTGATAGTTTTTTTGTCTGCCTCAGCAAAAGCCACCTCTTTAGGAATGCCCACTCTCACATAGGTAATGCCGGGAGAATTAGCATATGAAGTAAAGCCAAATAGACGGGGCACCCCGTCTATGCCTTGAGCCTCAATCACGCCTTCTTTTTTGGCCATGATAGCACTGATAAACGGCACATTGGCGACATGCTTGCCTAAATATTTTTCCGGTTCAGGGAAGCGAAGCAAAGTTATGCCCTTATCATCCATTATATTTAAGGTAGCGCCTTCGGGAAGCTTAATTCCGGACATAACCTGTTTGAGCCAGTTTAAATCTAATGCAGTGCTGATAACAGCCTTCAGCCTTCCTTTTTGGTCTAAAATCGGATAGCCAAGATATATGACCGCCTTGCCGGTAATGTATCCTGTCTGATATCCACTGACTCCGGTTCGGTGCGTATTTAATATATGCTGAAACCAGCTCTGATCGGCTACGTTGATTGTCCGGACGGAAACGGGTCGAGCAGTTATAAATAAGTCTCCGTTTGGCCTGCATATCCCAACGTTTTTAAGACCGGAAGATTGCTCGACCATAGCTGCAAATATCTTTGTACAGGCATTTGTGTCGAGATTTTGTATTTCAGGCACCTGTGAAAGAACATAAAGAGCCTTAAGTTTTTCGTCAATCAATTGCTTATGGAGATTTGCGGCTTGGCAGGCGATTGAAAACGCATCCTCATATGCGTGCGAACGAAAATGGTCGCGGTCAGCAATTCCTAAATATATGATAACACCCAAGGCAGGCAGAACAGTAGATAGCACTAGTAGCAATAACTTGCTGCGAAGTCTGGTAAAAATTGAAGAGTATTTCATGACACCTTTATCATTTCTTTTATCTTTTTTTCGCTGGTATCCTTATAAATGGCAACGATAAGACCTGAAGGAAGTTGAAATATATAATTTTCAAGCCAAAGTTCTATAGCGTCGTATTTATAGTATAAAGGATGATATTGGGGCCGTCCGGTTATATACACATTACGGAATACATCCGGAAGACCAACCTCCATAACTCCGGGAAACACCTCGGTGACTTTTTTGCCGATAACCTGTTCTCTGGTTTTTTTCCAAAAAAGGAGACCCCTTTTGTTTAAATCTACAAATACGAAATCCTGTCCGTTTTCGACAGATTGAAAAATAGACACACAATCTTTCATATTATCGAACAGTTGCCGTAAAAGTTCCTCGCGCTCTCTAAGATCCGACTCAGTCTTTTTCTGGATGGAAAGATCGATTATAACCCCGATTATTCCGATAAGCTTGCAGGATTCATCATGATAGGCTGTCTGCCTTATTAATACATCGCGCTTTGAACCATCAGCATGTGTCATCTGAAATTCATAGTTTTGAATTCCATGATTTTCGATAAGCTTTTCATCCATCTCATTATGCTTATCTGCTATGCCAATTGGAAATATATCATACGCGCTTTTTCCTATGATCATGTCTTTGGAAATACCAAGAAACCTGGCAAAACTATTATTGCATCCGGTATAAATTCCATACGTATTTTTATAAAAAACAGATACCGGCAAACTATCGATCAGTATTTGCAAAAAATGGTCCTGCATTGTTAATTTTTCCTCCGCCTGCATCCACTGGGTTATGTCCTCATGATTTAAACTTTTACTTCTATAAGTTGATAGACAAATTACGTACCAAGTGCTTATCCGCATGCAATAATTAAATAATTATAAACAAATACAGTGTATTAGAAGATATGGGAAATATTGTGAATATGAAGAACTGTAAAAAGTTCCGGGGATTGTCCTGATCTCAGGATATATTTTGTACTGAAATTAAGACGGGTGGATGGTACAAAGAAATTATGATGAGAATTTGGAAAAATTGTATTTCTTGAAACGGGCGTAGACATTTGATCGGGTGAGTCCTGAGATACGACAGATTTCTTTTATATCTCCTTTAGTATATTTGATCAGATCCTGGAAATAATTTTTCTCAGTTGTTTCAATCAATGTCTTGAGCCCGGGTATTGGCTCAGATGTATCATTGTCTTTTTCATTAACATACGGCTTTATATTAGCGCTGCCGACAGTTTCTCTCGCCAGCTGCGAACGTATATGGGTCGGCAGATGGACAGGAAATAGCACCGGTTCTTCATGGGCTTCCGAAAGGGTGTTTTCTATTGCGTGAATCAATTCCCTGACATTTCCCGGCCAATTGTAACGGGTAATAGCTTCAAAGAACTCAGGTGAATAGCTTTTTTGACCAGAACCATATTTGCCGGATAATTTTGCAAGATAGTGTAAAGCAATTTCCCAGATATCTTCTTTACGGTTTCGCAGCGGCGGTATTTGTATTGTCAGGGATTGAAGGCGAAATAAAATGTCCTCCCTGAATATCCCGGCATTGACTATCTGCTTTATGTCACGATTTGTTGCGGCGATTAGCCTGAAATTACTGACTATGTCTTTTTTCCCTCCTACGGGACGAAACCGGCGTTCCTGTAATACCCTGAGAAAAGCTTTCTGCTGCGGCAAAGGAAGTTCTCCCACCTCGTCTAAAAAAAGTGTGCCCTCGTCCGCCTCTTTTATCAGGCCTTCTCTTGTGCGGTCTGCGTTGGTGAAGGCCCCTTTTTCATGACCAAAGAGTGTGCTTTCTATAAGATTTTCAGGCAAAGCTGCACAATCCACAACCACAAAAGCTTTCCCATTCCGCTGGCTGTTTTCATGTATAGCTCTTGCAAATAGTTCTTTGCCTGTTCCTGTCTCACCCGTGATGAGGACATTGGCATCGGTATTTGCTGCTTTTACTACCAGATCGAGACAACGGTTGATTGCAGGACTGTTGCCGATTATTTCTTTTTGTTTCAGAACCAGAGGGCGGCGTTCTGTTTTTTCCTCCCGATATTGGAGAACACGCATGAGGGAAAGATGCAATTTTTCCACAGACAGGGGCTTTTGTATATAATCCCAGGAACCGCTTTTTATGGCAAGCTCCGCTCCGTCCATGCTCCCTTCTCCGGTAATGATCACAACCTCGGGAGAACCCGCGGCATTTTTTATAGCAGGGATGGCTTTAAGGCCGTTTCCGTCAGGAAGAATAACGTCAAGAAAAACAAGGTCAAAAGAATTTGTTGATGCAAGCTCCAACCCTTTTTTCAGTCTGAAGGCGCATACACATTTATGTCCCGTAGAATGGATAAATGTCGAAAGTGTCTCACAAACCGTTTTATCGTCATCGATTACTAGAATACCGGCCATGCTATCCCCTCAAGATATTAATGATCCAGAACCTTCCTGATTGTATTGGCCAAATCCCGCATGGAAATAGGTTTCATGACAAACGCGGCTATTCCTAACTCCACGGATATATCTTTGTCAATCTCTTCACTAAATCCGGTGCATAAGATTATAGGAATATCAGATCGGATGGTCAATAATTCTCTGGTCAGTTCCTTACCCGTCATATTAGGCATGGTCATATCTGTTATAACAAGATCAAATTCGTCATATTTGATGCGAAAAGCTTTAATGGCTTCGATGCTGCTGGTTCTGACTGTGACATCATAGCCAAGTCCATCCAGCATAGATTTAACGGCATTAACTATTGCCTTATCATCGTCAATAAAAAGTATCCTTTCTTTGCCTCCGGGAAGCTTGGTTGTGGTTTCTGTAATCGGCAAGATCTCCTCATCAATTATTGGAAGCAACACATGGAAGGATGTTCCCTTTCCAACATCGCTTTTTACAGTGATATTTCCACCAGAGCTATTAATGATTCCGTGGATAACAGCCAGTCCTAATCCTGTTCCTTCTCCAGGCTCTTTCGTAGTAAAGTAGGGTTCGAAAATCTTGTCAATGACTTCAGGAAAAATTCCTGATCCTGTATCACTTACAACTAATCTCAGGTAATGTCCAGGACTTAGACTGAAAAACCAGTCTGTTTCATCTGATCCGATATATTCATCTGTCAGGCTTAATGTCAATATGCCGCCTTTCCCACGCATGGCATGGACAGAGTTTGTGCAAAGGTTCAACAGGATTTGATTAATATGGGTCGGGTCTGCAAAGACAGTATCTTTTTCTGTCATAAAATCATATAGTATGTCAATAGTTGAGGGTATAGTCGATCTAAGAAAATTAACGGTTTCTTTCACAATCAGTGATACCTTTAATGGCATTTTGCCTTCTTCCCTTCTGCGGGCAAAATGCAGAATTTGTTTAACAAGGCTTCTGGCCCGTTCTCCCGCTTTATATATGTTGTCAAGATGTTGCTGAATCGGACTGTCGTAAGGTAACTCCATCATGGCCATCTCCGAGTGTATCAAGATTGGAGATAGGATATTGTTAAAATCATGGGCAATTCCACCGGCCAATGTTCCTATGGCTTCCATTTTTTGAGCCTGCCGGAGTTGCTGTTCCATTTTACTTCTTTCTGTAATATCAAAACCATAGTGCAGATATAAATCGTCACCAATGGGAACCCAATATACATCCCATATTTTATGGGGTACTTTAACTTCCATATGTTGCGGCGCTCCTGTTTCCCAGGTTTTTTGGGACAGGCACCAGGGACATGGGGCATTTCTTTGTCCCCAGGTCTCATAACATGTCTTTCCCGGATAAGCGCCTGCTTTTTTTCCGGCTTCATTGGAGGCTACAATCTCACGAGTGCTGGCTTTCAACAACATGGTCACACACGGCAGGGCATCAAGAAGCATCTGGTTCATTTGCGTCTTTTCAAGAATTTCTTTTATATTCAGGCTGCTTGTAAAGGCTATTGCTGTAAACTCGCCAAATGCCTCTGCCATCCGGGCATCATTTTCATTAAAGCCGCCGGGTTTATTGGCCAACCCGATCAGTCCAACGGTTTTTCCTTGTATATTCAGAGGAGCAAATAAAACATTGTCAAGTTTTACGTGTCCTTTGGGTATAAATTTTATCCATTCACCGTTTAAAAAATTATTATCATAAACAGCCTTGCCGATCCGGTAAGCCTCTTGACGAAGCCCTCGTATAGGCATGGGAAGATCCGGATTGACCAAGCATGGAAGGCCGCCGGATTCTAAAAATAGAAGTTCATTTTCTGTTTTGTCTTTACTCAAAAGGGCAATATAACCGGAAACAACTCCGATAAGATTGCAGGCGACATTAAAAATAACTCGCACCGTCTCCCGGAATTCCCTGTTTTCAAGAACTGCTTTTGAACATGCAAGCAGCGCCGAAGTTTCTTTTCCACGCTTTTGTGAGTTTTCAAGAGCCGCCATCATGGATTTCTCTGCGATCACTCGGCCGGAGATATCCTTAAAGATGCAGGCGAACTGCCCTACTGACGGGCTGTAAATAGTTATTTCAAAATTTCGACCCAGCACAACACCACTGTTGTAATTTTCAATATATAAAGGTTCACCGGTAAGTGCGACTTTTCCGCAAGCTTGAACCCAACTTTCTTCAATTTCCGGCATTATTTCAAATATGGTTTTCCCAATGACATCATTTGCCAAAAGGCCGGTTATTCGCTCAAATGCCGGATTGATAGCCAGGCAGCGATAATTGATTGGTCTTCCTCCTTCATCGCAAATGATCTCATTTAGGGCAAATCCATCCAGCATTTGATTAAATAATGTCTTATATCCATATAAAAACTTTTTATTAGCCGTAATATCTTTAACTATGCCCACTAATGTTGAGATCTTGCCTTCTTTGTCAAATTCCGGAAATATCCGCCAGTTGATGATTAAATGGCCATTAATGCCTTGAAACTCAAATTCCGACTCAAGCATCTCACCTTTATTAAAAACATATTTAATCTTCTCTTCCCAATAACTGTATTGCTCATAGGAAATATCAAGTTCCCGTAAAGTTTTACCGATAAAATCCTCCGGTTTCAAACCAACAATATTTTGGATGGAGGGACTGACGTAAATATACCTGCATTCCCTGTCAATTCTCATGATAACGTCAGGTATATTTTCTACCAGCATCCGGTATTTTTCCTCGCTAAACCGCAACAATTCTTCAGCCTGCTTGCGTTCTGAGATATCTCGATTTATTTCGAAAAACCCAATTACGTTGCCATGAGCATCCTTAACCTGTCTGCCGTGTCTTTCTGCCCAGAACAGTGTGCCGTCTTTGCGACGGTACCGCACCTCAATTGGCTGGGAATTCAGATCGCTCTGAGACAGGTAATACTTAATGCCGTGTTCTTCCAAGTAATCCGTCTTGGTTTCGTACAAAAATTCTGTAGTTCTTCCTATTACTTCTTCGGAATCATAGCCAAAAATCTTTATGAAAGCCTGGTTAACTGCGGCAATACGTCGTTGGGCGTCAGTAAATATGGCTGCATCCGGCATGGAACTGAAGATCGCCTTAAATTCCGCCTCGCTTATTGCCAAAGCCTTTTCGGTTTGTCTGCGCTCAGCATCCGCTTTAGCCGTATAAAGCGCCATTTCAATTGTAATTTTAAGATCTCTATCCTGAAATGGTTTGAGAATATAGCCAAAGGGCATCGTAAGCTTGGCTCGTTCAAGCCGCAACTCATCTGCATAGGCAGTAAGAAAAATTACGGGTATGTTGAAGCTATATCTTATAATTTCAGAAGTTTCAATCCAATCTATCTCGCCTTTTAGCACAATATCCATCAACACCAGATCAGGCTTAAGCTCTTTTGCCTTTTCAATTGCCTTTTCAGCATAATTTACTACCCCTGCGACAGTATAACCTAGATTTTTCAAACGGTTCTGAATGTCCATTGCAACAATAGCATCATCTTCAACAATCAATATTTGTGCTTTCGCCATTTTTCTATATCCTCGGTCTATATTGTGCTCTTTTTAATAAAAGATGAAATCTGGTCCCTTCTTTTCTGTCAAGCTCAATTTTGCCTTCAAGCTGCTGTTCGGCAAGCAACCTGACCAAGCGCAGGCCCATTGATTCAGTATTTCTGATATCAATATTCTCAGGAATACCGGTACCGTCATCTGTGACGGTTAATTCAAGATCATCTTCACTGGCTGCTTGAAGAAATATGCCAATATTGCCTTTTTCCTGCCGGTAAAATGCATGTTTTAAGGAATTGGAAACAAGTTCGTTAATAATCAAACCCAATGGAATTGCATTTTCAATATCAAATGAAATATTTTCAACGTTAATATTCAGTTTTATTTTGTTTCTATCAGCACCGCAGGATAAAAACAAATCATTTACCAGGTTCTTAACCCAAGTTCGACAACATTTTTATGAATAGATAGTAAAAACAATACTATAGGATAAATAAACTAAAATTTTCCTCACTACATTTTTGCTTGATAGCCAGTTTTTTTAAGGGTATTTTAATTTTTATCCTGTTCAAAGGCTGCTGCTTTAAGTTAAGACTTTTATATATAGCTTGCTGATTGATTGTTGGAATACTACTGTTTCTGATATTTATTATTGATTCAT
>DYJH01000077.1 GCA_020723255.1 Desulfonema limicola
AGAGTGTGCAGACATCTGGATGGTGAGTTGCAGGATTTTCGGGATGTTGCTGTTGACATTTCCGGAGCCAGTCCGTTTGCACTCAATGTGTATAAAGCGGTTAGAAAAATTCCGGCGGGAAAGACAACAACATATGGTGAGCTTGCAAAATCATTAAGACGCCCTAACTCTGCACGGGCTGTCGGGCAGGCGTTGGGTAGTAATCCAGTTATACTGATTATTCCCTGCCATAGGGTCCTGGCTGCACATGGAAAACTGGGAGGATTTTCAGCATATGGAGGCCTTGATACGAAATCAAAACTGCTTTCGATAGAAGGAGCAACTTTTATGCCACATGCACCAGCCAGACACGGGTGGCGATGTATAATCAAAAAACAGGTATAAACTTAATTTAACGGATATATTTATATGAATTCAATCGAACAGTATAGATACTTTTTAAAAGACAGCATACGTAAGTCTATTAACTTCAGCCAAACAGATCAGAGTCAGGGAATAAGTGCACCGCCGGTGGAAAAGCCATTTAATCCCGGTTCCATCCGTATTCATTTGCATTCACCTGATCAATGGTCTTTGATGATAAAAAAGAAAGATTTGATATCTGCAATGGCATCCAGAAAAAGCAGGCGGAATTTTTCATCTGAAGAATTAAGTATGGAAGAATTATCTTTTTTACTTTGGGCTACACAGGGAATCAGAAAATCCGGCGGTTCAAATCCGGCATTTCGTACAGTTCCTTCGGCGGGTGCGCGCCACAGTTTTGAAACTTATATTTTTATAATGCGCATTAAGGGCATTAATAAAGGGCTTTATCGTTATCTGCCTGTTGAAAATGAGCTTCTGTTTCTTAATGAAATTGAATATATGGAGCAGCAACTCACTCATGCCTGCTTCGGACAAAATTATGTTGCAAAAGGGGCTCTTGCTTTCGTATGGACAACTATCCCTTACCGTATGGAATGGAGGTATAATCTCGCAGCGCATAGGGTTATTTTAATAGATGCCGGCCATGTTTGCCAAAATCTTTATCTTGCCTGCGAAGCGATAAATGCCGGAACATGCGCTATAGGGGCATATGATCAGGATGAGTTGGACAGTCTTTTAAATGTTGACGGAAAGGATGAGTTTGCCATATATCTGGCGCCGGTAGGAAAGATTAAATAATATATTGGAAAGGACAAAAAAATGATAAAAAGAATAATTTTTGTTTCAATATTTGTCATTATGATCAGAAGCATTTCTTTTGCTGAAGATTTTTTATTAAGCAGCCCTCAGTTAGAACCAGGTAAAAATCTTGGGATGGAGCAGGTTTTTTCAGGTTTTGGCTGTACCGGTAAAAATATTTCACCGGCTTTAAGCTGGAAAGGCTCTCCGGCTGAAACTAAAAGTTTTGCAGTTACGGTTTATGATCCTGACGCACCAACCGGAAGTGGCTGGTGGCACTGGGCAATTTTTAACATTTCTGCAAAAATTAATAATCTTGCTGAAAATGCCGGAGATCCTTCATCAAAATCAGCTCCTGAAGGAAGCATACAAAGCATTACAGATTTCGGAAGAGCCGGATATGGCGGCGCCTGCCCTCCCGTAGGCGATAAACCTCATAGATATATATTTACCGTATTTGCGTTAGATGTAGAAAAACTCCCTCTTGATGCAAATGCTTCAGGCGCAATGGTGGGCTATTATCTTAATAAGCATGCGTTGGCAAAAGCGACAATTACTGTTTATTACTCCAGGTAGGCAACTAGTATTAAAGGGTTTCAGAGTTCGAGGGTTCAGGTGAAATGCTATATATAAAAAAATTAAAAGGGTGGAGTGCTGTTGTAAGAGATACCATCATGTTTATAGCAATAGCTATAATTGGATTTTTGGCGGTACCAGTTATTTTTGGCCCTGATCCATCGAGGAATACACTTCTAATTTTTAATATTCTTCTTGGGATCATCGCGTTTTGTATTTCAGGATGCATGATGGCAGATAACAGGTGGAGGCATCTTAATAAAGTTGCTTTAACTGTCTGCTTAATAATATCTATCATTATTGTTATTACATTCCTAACGCCTTTTAGATATGATTTAAGGCTTATAGGTCTAATTGTTTTTGATATATTGATAAGTGTAATAGGTATTTATATAATGATGGCGCTCGGCGGCAGTCTTTCGTTTATTTTTGTAAAATCTGACAGCAGCTATCAGAAATAAGATAATAAAAGGCCGGGTTCTTTTTCAGATTGGTTGTTATGAATAATTCGAATGCATGCTTTCAACGACTACGGCTGATAAGATTTATTTCATGCTCTTTAGGCGCTAATCCGTCTTGTTTTTATTCTTTAAAACTTCTATGGTTTTTTCGATCTCCTCATGGGAAACGCTGCATCTTAGAGTTTCCATTTTTCTCATTATGTCCGCAAAGCGGATGCCTTCTGCTGCGCTGATCCATTCAAGCTGGAGACGTTCTTTCCTGATTCCCAGTTTCTCCATTTTCTTATGGACTTTTTCAACGCGTTTTACTGTCCAGTGATTTGCATTTATATAGTGGCAATCACCCATATGACAACCGCTTACCAGAATAACCGGAGCACCTTTTTCAAATCCATGCCAGATGAATTTTTCATCTACTCTTCCTGAGCACATTGTTCGGATAAGCCGGGTATTGGGCGGATACTGGAGACGCGATACCCCTGCATAGTCTGCACCGGCATAGGAACACCAGTTGCAGGCAAATGCAAGGATTTTTTCCTCCTGGTTTTCCTCTAGCATAACATCAATCTGGCTTGTAATCTGCTCATCAGTATAGTGATTCATAACAATTGCCCCGAAAGCGCATTCCGCCGCACATGTTCCGCATCCGGCGCAAGCAGCAGAATTTACAACAGCCGGCGCCTTTTTCTTTACGTCAACTGTAATGGCATTATAGGGACAGACTTCAGCACATTTCCCGCAGGCTTTGCAATGTTCTTTTATTATTTCAGAAGTTATCGGCTCTGTAGTTATGCTTCCTGTATGCATCAGGCGTATTGCACGTGCCGCTGCGGCAGATGCCTGGGTAACGGATTCCTTGATATCTTTGGGAGACTCGGCGCATCCGGCGTAAAATATTCCGCGTGTGGCTGCATCAACCGGTAAAAGCTTGGGGTGAGCTTCCAGGAAAAAACCGTCTGGTGATAGCTGAAGTCCGAGCATTTCCTGAAGTTTTTGAGTGCTTTTTGCAGGACGCATACCCAACGCCAGCACCAGCATATCAAGATTGTGAAATTCAAGTTTTCCGCTGGCTGTGTTTTCAACAGCAATATGGAGGCTTCCATCCGGAAGTTCTTCCACTGTTCCGGGCAAGCCTCTTAAATACTGAACACCGAACCTGCGGCTTCTTGCGTAAAGATCCTCAAATCCTTTTCCAAATGCACGTATATCTATGTAAAATACTTTTATTTCAATATCCGGGTAATGTTCTTTAATTGCCAGCGTGCTTTTTATTGTATTCATGCAGCAGATATTTGAGCAGTAACTGCTTCCTTTTCGCAATGAGCGTGATCCAACACACTGTACAAAGCCTATCGATTTTGGGCGTTTTCTGTCTTTAGGCCTTATAAGTTCACCCTTAGCAGGCCCCCCGGCATTAATTATGCGCTCAAGCTCAAGGCTGGTAACTACATTTTCAAATCGAGTGTATCTGTATTCATCAAGTTCGGTAGGATCATAAGGATCAAGACCGGTTGCGACAATAATCGATCCTACATTTTCGGTAAGTTCTTCGTCTGACATATGAAAATTGATGCATTTCTTTTCACATGCATCAACACATTTGGAACAAACTGCCGGGTTGTGACCCAGGCATTCATTGACATTGATTACATATGCCGAAGGAACAGCCTGTGGAAAAGGGGAATAGATAGCTTTTCTGGAAGATAAGCCCATGTTGAATTCATCCGGGCGGACAACCGGGCAGACTTTAACGCATTCCCCGCAGGCGGTGCACTCTTTCTCTTGAACATAGCGGGAGCGCTTCAGTATTTTTACTTCAAAATTTCCCACATAACCCTTAAAATTGACAACTTCACTCAGCGTAAGCAGCTTTATCCGTGGATGCCGACCGGCATCCGTCATCTTTGGACCGAGGATTCAGATGGAACAATCCATTGTTGGAAATGTCTTGTCAAGCTGTGCCATTGTTCCGCCGATGGACGCCTTTTTTTCAACAAGTACAACATCAAAACCATTATCGGCAAGATCGAGCGCTGCCTGAATGCCTGCAATGCCTCCTCCGATAACAAGAGTGCGCTTGATAAGTGGCAATGTTTCTTCATATAAAGGGAAAAGTCTGCTGACGCGCGAGACGGACATCTTGACAAGGTCTATTGCCTTGTTTGTTGCTGCATCAGGTTCTTTTATATGAACCCAGCTGCATTGTTCACGAAGATTGGCCATTTCAAGAAGAAAAGGATTTAATCCTGCGCCGTGCATCATCTGGCGAAATGTAGGCTCATGAAGCCTTGGTGAGCAGGAACCTATCACAATGCGGTCAAGGTCATGTTCAATAATATCTTTTTTTATTTCCTGCTGCCCCGGTTCAGAGCATGCATATCCCAAATCTTTTGACACAATAACATTATCAAGTTCTGCTGCAGTTTGTGCAACCTTTTTGCAGTCAACTGTCTGTGCAATATTTAAACCGCAGTGGCATATATAAACGCCTATGCGAGACAAGTCTTTATTCGTTACCGACTGATCTGAAAGAATATTTGTTTTCATACATAATCCTTCTACTTCCAGTAAATAGTTCTTGCAATCATGCTGGCGAGATCCATGACTTCCATGCCGAATTCCTTGCCGAGGAAAGGATCTTCCATTGCGCATTTCAGATGGATCTGGCATTTTGGGCAGGATGTGATAAGAAGATCACTGCCGGTAGCTTTTGCCTGTCTGAGCCTTTTTACCTGAAGAGCCTTACTGTATGAGTCACAGCCTGTCCACCCCGTATTACCGCAGCATATTGCGGCAGAACCAGATTCAGGCATTTCTTTGAATATGTCAGGTTTAAGACGCTGCAACAGCTTTCTGGGAAGATCCGCACGCTCTGAAAACCTGCTTAACCGGCATGAGTCCTGAAACGTTATTTTATCGCCGGTTTGTCTGAATTCAACAGCTCCTTTGCTGATTTCCGTTTCAAGAAAATCATATATATGTATAACTTTAAAAGGTATATCAATCCCATGTTTCGGGTAGTCATAAGAAAGGGTGCGGTAGCATTCCGGGCAGGCTGTGATTACTTCCTCAATACCAAGACTATTAATAGTTTCAACATTCAAGCCGGCAAGGGCTTTAAAATTCTCCAGATCTCCTGTCCATAAAAGATCGTGGCCGCAGCATCTCTCGTTCGGCATAACGGAAGGGACAATATCAAAAAAATTTAAAAGGCGCAGACTGTCCATGTTGGCATTAGATACCTGAACACCAAGGCGGTAATTAAAAAACTTATCAAAATAAGGCGCGCAACCTCCAAAAAACAGAGTAGTACTATTAGGACCGATCTTGATGTCTTCCGGCAGATTTTCCCATCGTTTTGTATTTATACCCGGGGACGTCATTGTACGCATCAAAGACTGGAAAAAACCACCATGGGATTCATGTCCGTTTTTATCTCTATTTTTAAAGAACATGCGCATGTCTTTAATAAAATCCGGAAAGTTGACTGCTGAGGGACACCTGTCATAGCAAAGACCGCATGTAAGGCATGACCAGATATCTTCTTGTACTGACACTGATTCAATGTTTCCTGCAATAATCGAGCTGGCCAGCGCACGGGGAGAAAATTGCTTTCCTGATAACGTCAGGGGACAGGCAGATGTGCATTTTCCGCAATCCTGACAAGCATAGATGTCATGACGTGAAATAATTTCTGAAAGGGATGGGTAACCTGCCTTAAGGTCTTCTTTTTTAAAAGATACGGGACTGTTTCCGATTGCCTTGATCTCTTCACAGAATTTTTTAAGAAATTGCAGCAGTGCCTCCGGTTCGTCAGGTAAAAATGTTTTTAACTGAAGCCGCTCCTTGTTTAAGCCAAGAAGCTCAAGTATCTGTCTGGTGTCTTCCGTATTTCTTATGGCTATATTGGTTCCGCTGCCGTACCTGCAAGAACCTGGGCTGCATCCTATAAGCAATACCCCGTCCGCTCCCATTTCAAAAGGCTTGAACAAAAGGGATTTGTTGATTCTTCCTGTGCATGGAATCCTTATCATTTTAATGTCTGCAGGAATATCAGATCTATTATCCTGAAGCTCCTGGAATGCAACATGCGGACCCCAGTTACATAAAAAAAGTATTATCTTCAAACTGTCCATTTTACTTTTAACCCGATTCCTAATTTCTTTTCCTAAGCCAGTAATTCTTTCAAAGCCTGTTCTAAAAATGCCTGGTTGCGGTATGGGCTGTCTGCCGCAGAAGAAGGACACACAGATATGCAGCTTCCGCATCCTTTGCACAACGCCTCATCTACAGCAGCATACCATCCGTTGTTCTCATTAGTATCGAACCTGATTGCCTGAAATGGGCATACGTTCATACAGTATCCGCAACCTCTGCAAATTGTTCTGTCTATTACGATAGTATAACCCTTATTCTGACGAGGACCTCTTGGCATGACTGCTGCTGCCTGAATGGCTGCTGCATAACCTTTTTTTCGCTTTGAAACATTTATTCCGGGCGCATCCGCAAGAAACAGACCGGGAATTGCAGTTGCTCCGGGATAGAGAAAAGGTATTTCTAAAATGCCCTGCTTCTGCGTTCCTGATTTAATGCTGATTCCAGGCAGTCCTTTCTGATGCATATATTGAATTTTTTTGCGTGATTTTTCACCGAGTATAACAGCGCCGGCGCTAATCGTCTGCTCAAAAGCATGGGTTTCAATGGTTAGCTGGAACTCGCCGATTGTGCCGCTTAATCCTTTTAATTTAGCTCCCTGAAAGATATGAATATTCGGATGAACAGGAGGATTTTCGTATGATCCGAACAAAAAGACGTCAAAACCTGATTGCGCAAGCATCATGGCGCTGCTTAAAGCAGACTCAGATTCTCCGATAACAGCAGTAGTCATATTGTAATTTCTGGCAAGCGCAGGAAGAGCTTTTAGTTGCTTTGCCCGGTCAACAGAACGGTTTATCAGACCTATAAATTTGTCTATAGCCATTTTGGGAGAATCCTTTACAAGGCGAAGAGCTTCACCTCGCAAATTGCAGGTTTCCACCATTGAGCGGCTCAAACCGGTTGCTGTGAACAGCGCTTCCTTCAACCTGCTTTTCTGATCCGTGCATGCACTGCAGATATAATTTAAGGGGCAGCACACACAGGAAGCAAGAACGATGCGTGTAATGCCAAGATCGCGTACAGTTTTAAGAATGTGAGACGATCCTTCCGGGATACATGCCGAGTTGGTGGCTTCAGCACAAACCACTTCCGGTTGTGATGTCAAATCGCCGATATATCTATCCATGCCATCAAGCCATCCCATGGATTCATTGCATTTGCATACAAAGACACCTATGCGGATAAGAGGGGATAGCCCCTGGTCCGGGGTTAAAAATGAGATGCCATGCCCTTTATGAGTGCGTGACTTTTTGCCAAGAAGCAGCATGGCCTGGGCGGCAGAAGCATATCCGCGTACGAGCATGTCATATACATCCTGTTTGGCGGCTTTGGGACCGTATGCGCGTATTACATCATCGCCTTTTACCTGAATAGGCATATCGGGATCAGCGATAATAACTACTCCGGTATGTTCAATTACTTCTTCTTCTATCTGAGCATGGTTTATCGCACCGATAGCGCTGCATACGCTTTGGCATTGAAGACATTCAGAACAAATTCCGCATTGAAGACATCTTTGAGATTCGTAAACAATTTGTGATTCGTTTAATCCTAAAGCAACTTCTGTAAATGTCTTTACGCGCTCGTCCGGTTGTTGCTCGGGCATTACTGATCGTGCGCAAAAAGGCAAGGACTGCGGTATATCAATAAAATCCCTGTTATCCGGCCTATTCAAAACAGGTTGCATGCTTTGTACTAAAGCAGATGAATTGGATATATCACTGTGCAAAACACGGGCAGCCTTCCTGCCGCTTGCCATTGCCGACACAACGGAGCTTGGACCGGAAACAGCGTCACCTGCTGCATAAACCCCGGTAACGCTAGTTCTGAAAGTGTCGTCTGTTTCTGTCGTGCCGTTGGATTTAACGGTAAAGCCAAAGCTGCTGCCTGTATTTTTAAACAATCCTTTTTGCCCTATGGCTACAAATACTCTGTCAAATTCAAGGTCATAAGGGATGCCATCTTTTTTCTTAACCGGCCAAGCGATGCCCTTTTCATCCGGTTCTCCGGGTTCTGTCGGTATGCAAACAACAGTATCGAGTTTGCCGGCTTGCCCTTTAAACCCGATAGCCTGAGTACTGTCCATAATTTTAATGTCTTCATCAAGCGCGGCTTTAACTTCATTGGGTTCTGCGGGGATATGCTCTTTTGCAAACCACGACAGGACTGTAACATCTGAATTTATTCGTTTCAGAGTTCTTGCAAGATCGAATGCCGCATTCCCGTCACCGATCACAGCCACTTTTCCGTTAACTTTTTGTACTTCATTATTATAGAATCTGACAAGAAAAGACAGGCATCCTTCAATGCCTTCAAGATCTTCTCCATAAACACCAAGCCTGCGGTCCGACCATGATCCGGCAGTAATTATAACCGAATTAAAATCATTTTTCAGCTTTTCAATATCTGAAGCAATATTAATAAAATGTTCGGTATTAAAAACTACGCCCAGTTTTTCTATATATTCAATTTCTCTGTCAAGAATATCTCTTGGCAGACGATGGGCGCCTATACCATAGCGAAGAAGGCCTCCCGGCATTTTTTCTTTTTCGAAAACAGTAACGGGGTAACCAATTCCGGCAAGCTCGGCTGCAGCCGCAAGCCCCGCAGGGCCCGAGCCGATAACTGCAATTTTATCTTTCTTTTTTTCCGTAAAGGGTTTTTCTGTTTTTGCCGGTTTATTAGATTCATAATCTGTAAGGAATCGCTTGATATCTCTTATGGCAACGGAACCATCCAGTTCTGATCTGCGGCATGCAGCTTCACACGGATGGGTGCAGATGCGGCCGCAAACAGCCGGAAGAACATTGTCTCTTCTTATAAGTTCAAGCGCTTCTACGAATTTTCCGGCTTTTGCAAGTGCGATATACCCCTGAACATTTACACCAAGAGGGCATTTTCCCTGACAAAGCGGTTTTTTGCGTTTATCAATTACCGCGGCGCCGGGAAGGCTGTGACGGCTGTTTATATGGATTGCTTTTTCTGCATCCTGGTTTTCCTGTTTATTATCAATTTTATTATCAGTTTTATTATAACTGGTAATTTCAACCGGGCAGACATCTACGCATCTTCCGCATAGAGTGCATTTGTCAGAGTCCACAAAGGTTCGCCGCTGTGTTATGCGCACCATGAATCCCTGGGGGCTGTGTTTAATGGATTTTATGCCTGCGGGTAAAATGCAGTGAATGTTCTGATTCCTGAAAATCCTTACAAGCCCGGGACGATGAGCATAATTTAAGGGTACCCCGGAGTTCAAGCGCCATCGGTCACTGCTTAATTTTTTATCGAGATCAGCTTCCGAATCTACCAGCGTAACCGGAATGCCAAGCTCGCCGAGTTTGTTTGCGGCTGCAATTCCTGCAGGAGTAGCGCCGATAACCATTACCCGGTGAAGACGTTCTTTCGGGCGTTTCATGCAATTGCTCCTATTTTACCGGCGGCCTTTTTTTTGCGGCCTTTGAGAAGGGCGAGGCCAAAATCATAACCCTTGCTGAATGCTTTAATATTAAGTTCTTCCGTTCCTCTGGGAACCGATTCGGCAACTGTATCCTTTGCTGCGGAAAGAGATATTGCCTGAGTAATAGCTGTAAAAAAACCGGTCATGATGATATTTGCCATCATTTTCCTGCCGATTTCTTCAGCCATGCGTGTGGCAGGTATGGCAAAAGGATCAATTTTTATATTTCCCGGATGCACAAGATCCTCGTCAATCAAAAGCAGAGTGCTGTCCTTGATGCTGTCGATATATTTTTCATATCCTGACTGCGACATGCAGACAAGAATGTCTGGCCGCCGAATGTAAGGATAATGAATAGACCGGTCCGAGATAACGACTTGCGCACTGCATGCACCTCCCCTGGACTCAGGCCCGTAAGACTGCACCAGCGTGCTTTCCTTGCAGTCTATCAAGGCCGCAGCCTTACCGATGATTCGTCCCGCAAGTATTATGCCCTGACCGCCGAACCCGGTGATGATTACTTCAGTAGTTGTCGCATTATTTTTATTTTTTTCTGTCATTACTCAAATACCTTAATTTCAAATTTGAAATTTCAAATTTGAAATCTTATACCAGCCTGCATGTTTTATCATAATTTTCTATGCAGGTAGCTCTTTCGATATCAATGAATTTGCCCAGAATAATTCCTTTTTCAAAATCAATATCCGTATCAGCCGGATTGGCGTTATTCTTTATGATTCCTTTTTCCTGATACAGTTTTAATGTATCAAGGGATTTTTCCTTGTTGCGCCTCCCGTAATTTACGGGACATGGTGATAAAACTTCTATAAATGAGAATCCTTTTTTATTCAGCGCTTCTATAATTGAGTTTGTCAAATCTCTCGTATGGAGTATGGTCCATCTGGCTATATATGTGGCTCCAGAAGCATACGCCAGAAGCGGCAGATTAAACGGCGCTTCGGGATTTCCTGTTGTAGTTGTTGATGTTTTTGCTTGAAACGGAGTTGTGGCGGCTACCTGACCGCCCGTCATTCCGTAATTCAAATTATTCACACAGATCACAGTTAAATCAACATTTCGTCTGGCTGCGTGAATAAAATGGTTCCCTCCGATTGCAAAAAGATCACCGTCGCCAGAAAATACGATCACATTAAGTTTGGGGTTGGCAAGTTTCATCCCGGTTGCAAAAGGAATGGCTCTTCCATGGGTAGTATGATATGAATCAAGTTTGACATAGCCGGCAGCACGTCCTGAACACCCGATTCCCGATATCATGACAACATTGTCAAGCTCAAGCCCGCTTGCTTTTATAGCAGTAAGGCATGAGGAAAATGCAGTTCCAGTACCGCAGCCTGAACACCAGATATGCGGAATGCGATCGGTCCGTAAAAGATCATCAAGCGGATGTACAGGTGATTTTGAGATTTTTTTTGATGGTTCAGGCATAATTAAAATGCCTCCTTTAACACTTTGATTACCTCATCAGGCGATATTATAGTGCCGCCTGGGTGACCTACTAAATAAGCCGGCACCCTGTACCCTGCGCATCGTTGAACTTCGTAATGGATTTGACCCAGGTTGATTTCAACAGTAATAAAACCTTTTACCTGATTGGCAAGCCGGCGGATCTGATCATCAGGAAATGGCCATACTGTAATAAGGCGCAATAATCCGGCCCTGATCCCCATCTGCCGTGCTTCATCCACGGCAGCAAGGCTGGTGCGTGATGATACTCCATAGGATATAATAGCAATTTCAGCATCATCCAGCCGGTATCTTTCAGTCATAATTATCTTATCAAGATTATTGCGGATCTTGTTCATAAGCTGAGCCATCATCATTGCCTGGGCTTCAACTGTCATGACAGGGTACCCTTTTTCATCATGTGTAAGTCCCGTAAAATGAACCTTATACCCGTCGCCTGCGGCAGGCATCGGAGCAATTCCGTTCGGCCCGGGTTTGAATGGCTTGAAATTATCTTTTTTTCCTTTCGGAGTTATACGTGATACTGTCTTGATTTCTTTTGCATCAGGGATGACCACCTTTTCGCTCATGTGGCCTACGATTTCATCCGTCATTATAAGAACAGGCAGTCTGTAAGTTTCGCTCAGATTAAATGCAGTTATTGTTTGATAAAAAATTTCCTGAGGAGATGAAGGGGCAAGAGCAATAATTTCATAATCGCCATGTGATCCCCATTTTGCCTGCATCATATCTGCCTGTGCCCCCATAGTGGGAAGCCCTGTAGATGGACCGGCGCGCTGCACATTAACCACGACACACGGCGTTTCCGTAACGATGCCAAGTCCAATGTTTTCCATCATCAGGCTGAACCCCGGGCCTGATGTTGCAGTCATGCTTTTTACACCGGCACATGAAGCGCCAAGAATTGATGCCATTGCGGCAATCTCGTCTTCCATCTGAATAAAAGTTCCGCCAACTTCCGGAAGTCTTTCGGATATCCGTTCGGCGACTTCTGTTGCAGGCGTGATTGGATAACCACCGAAAAATCTGCATCCGGCAGCAAGCGCTCCTTCTGCGCAGGCCTCGTCGCCTGTCAAATAATGTGCACCTGTAAGTACAGCCTGTTTCATTTGTCCTCCTCGGCTTCCGCAGAATAAATGGCAAATTCAGGACAGATGATTTCACAGTAATGGCAGTTCACGCAGTCATCAGGGTTTTTTGCAACAGGAGGATGATATCCTTTTTTATTGAATTTTTTTGAAAATTGAAGCATATGCTTGGGACAATATTCAATGCAGTATCCGCATCCCTTGCATCTGTCATCAAGTATATATACTATGCCCTTCGAAATCTCTATATCGTTCGCATCAAACGGAACACGCCAGTAAGTCATATATTATCCATAAAAGCTTAATTGTTAACGAAATGTCTAAAATATACAGAAATAATCTTAAAGGTCAAGTTCAAAAATCAAAGCAATGATAAAAATATTGGGATACCCCCAATATTTTTTGATGGGTATCAAGCAATATTTAATGGTTTCTAATATTTTGTTTTAATTATTGTGATTTTTCAATTTTAGTATTTATTTGAGTGATTATACAAAAATGGGTAAGTTTAGAAATACAGTGGGATAGGGTGCCAGGTTTATGTAACTTTTCCGGAATTAGGCTTATGATATTCTCTGCACCTGAACATATTTTGAGAAATCGTATTATACTGTTGATGAAAACATATAATCAGTGTTTATTTCTATAGAGATATCAAAAAGTTAATAATTACCAAAAAAATATCCTCGCTTTTGTCTTTTTTTGACATATAATTATTACAAATTGTTATCTGACAGCATATGTTTCTCTGCCTTTCTGCAGTCAGGCGCCTCATTGTGTGTGTAACTCGACAAAACATAATAACAACTTAAAAAAAGGAGACAACAATGAACGAAATCAAATGGGAAGAAAAGATGGATGTTGCTTTCAGCCGCGCAGCAATTGAAAAAAAACCAATTCTGCTCGATTTCTTCAACCCGGCCTGAATCGGCTGTAAACAAATGGGTGCGGTTACGTATCCCGATGCCAAAGTTATTGAGTTTGTTAACAGCAGGATGATACCAGTCAAAATCTTATTTGATGCCCAGCCTTATACCTCCGATTTTAATGTCAAATGGACACCGACAATTATCATTCTTGACGAAATGAGCAAAGAACATCACCGTATTGTAGGATTTCTGCCCCCTGAACAGTTTATTCCGGCTATACTGCTCGGTATCGGCAAGTCTAATTTTGAGCTGGATAGGTTTGAGGAAGCTCTTGCCGACCTGGACAATGTAATAGCTGAATATCCGAACAGCAAAGCCGCACCGGAGGCGATATATTTAAGAGGCGTGGTGAAGTACAAAAGTACTCATGATCCAAAACCACTTAAGGCAGCCTATGAAAAACTTCAGGCCGATCACCCGGACAGTGAATGGTTAGACAGGGCGCTTCCCTATCGGTTGTTGCCATAAATATTGACTCTCTTATCCCAAGCGATTGGGATAAGAGACTGAAGCTTATACTAATGCCTCTTTACAAAAATAAAACCTTACTTTTTATTGGAATAACAACATTTTTGGTATTTGCTGTATTGCTTTCCATCCGTCTCGGATTTTTTGAAAAAAATCAGAATGAACATGCGTTTATAGCCCAGGCCGATTTGCTTTCTGAAAAAGATACATGGATGAGTATATTTCTAAATGATCATAAAATTGGTTTTTCCCATTCGATTATCTCTAAAGAGAACAAGGGGTATAAAATTGAAGAGTATGTATTCATGAAGATCAATACTATGGGATTGATTCATGATATATATGTTAAAACAAAGGGGAACGTTAATTCTGATTTTACACTGCGCAGCTTTGATTTTAAAATTACTTCAGGCAGGTTTGATTTTGAAGCGCAAGGTGAGGCAAAAAAAGATATACTATCAATTCAGACTAAAAGTTTTGGGGATTTACGAAAAACCGATATACCATTTAAAAACAAGCCATATCTTATGGCCGGTTTAGTTAATGCCGCATTTGCTGCAGGATTAAAGGAAGGAGAAGTTTTTACTTTTGATGTTTTTGATCCTGCCTCAATGAGCCAGGTAACCGTACTTTTGAAGACAGACAGGAAAGAATCCATACAAATAGGAGGAATAAAAACACAAGCAGTTAAGGTTTTTCTTACTTTTAAAGGTACAACTCAGATGCTGTGGATCAGCGATAAAGGAGAAATTCTCAAAGAAAAAGGATTTCTTGGCATAAGCCTTGAAAAAACAACGAAGAATGAAGCATTAAACGGTATGCCGGTTCAGGCAAGCGATGATCTTACAAAGATTGTTTCCATACCTTCAAATGTTGTAATCAATGCACAGGAAAAAGTTAGTTTTCTTAAAATACAAGTTGAAGGGGTTAAACTCGATTCATTTAATATAAACAGCGAAAGGCAAATATTTAATAACGGTATTTTATTTATAAACAAAGAGACTATTGACGATCTTTATGAACAGCAAGGCGCTTATAAACCGGATATAGCCTCTTATTATTATCTTAAGCCCAGCCCTTTCATACAATCGGATAACAGAAAAATACAAACTATCGTTGTGAAAGTAGTAAATTCTTATGACCCTCCGATTGTCAAAGCAAAAAAACTTGTAACCTGGATAAACTCAAATATTGAGCAAAGACCAGTGATATCTTTGCCTAATGCAGTTTCAACCCTTGAAAATAAAGCAGGCGACTGCAATGAACACGCTGTTCTTATGGCCGCTCTTTCACGAGCGGCAGGAATACCCGCCAGAGTTGAAACAGGGCTTGTTTATTTAAACGGCAGTTTTTATTATCACGCGTGGAACAGTTTGTATTTTGGAAGATGGGTAGCGGTCGATCCTCTTTTCGGCCAGATCCCGGCCGATGCCACGCATATAAGATTTGCATCGGGGGGGCCTGATAAACAATTAAATATAATTAGCTTATTAGGAAAGATCAAAATAAAGGTTATTGAATATAGATGATATATCTTGAAAACCTAACAAAAAAATATGGCGAATTCACTGCGGTAAACAATCTTACTCTTTCAATTCCGAAAGGTGAAATATTCGGATTTTTAGGGCCGAACGGAGCCGGAAAAACAACAACCATCAAGATGATGGGCGGAATTATGGAGCCTACTTCAGGTATAATTAAAATCGGCGGGATAAACATGAGAGATGAGCCTGAAAAAGCAAAAAGCATTATCGGATTTATTCCTGACAGACCTTATCTTTACGAAAAACTTACAGGCAAGGAATTTTTAAGATTTATTGCAAATCTCTATGGCGTTAACGATAATCCCTTTTTTAAAAAAGCGGATAAACTTCTTGATATGTTTTCTCTTATCAAATGGGCGGATGAGCTTATAGAATCTTACTCGCACGGTATGAAGCAAAGGCTGATAATGGCGGCAGCCCTTCTTCATGATCCCAAAGTTATAATAGTTGATGAACCTATGGTTGGCCTTGATCCTGTGGCCGTAAAAATGGTCAAAGACCTTCTGATACATCTTGCTTCTAAAGGGATGACTGTTTTCATGTCCACTCATACACTTAAGGTCGCAGAAGATGTGTGCCACCGTATCGGAATAATTAATAACGGAGTTTTGATAGCAACGGGTACTGCTGAGGATCTGAAGAAAAAATCGCTGTTGGTTGATCCCGATCTGGAAGATGCGTTTATAAAACTTACGTCTTAATTTAGCTGTATTCATTGATTCTCCACCTAAAGATCGGGCGGCTTTAGCCAACCGAAGATGGGATAGACAATTATATACTGATCCCTCTCCTCGGCGGGAGAGGGTAGATTTGTTCCCCTCTCCCCCGGTGGGAGAGGGTCAGGGTGAGGGGGAAAAGATGTATGAATTTTTAAGAGTAATCGCAATTCTTTTAAGACCCAAGCTATTATCTTTTAAAAATCCCTTAATTTTAAAAAAATCAAAGAAAGAAATTTACCGCGCTGCTTTTCTTGGTACGGCAGGAGTAATATTTTGGAGCGGCTTATTTATCATTTCTTTAAGAACTCTTAAATATTTTCGGAAAATAGAAGGGCTTGGCGATATTCTTATACTTAAAATTTTATCAATGCTTATTCTGATCTCTTTTTCTTTTCTTATTTTCAGCAACATTCTTACCTCGCTTTCAAAACTTTACCTTTCAAGAGATCTTCCACTCATACATTCCATGCCTCTTTCAAGTTATAAAATTTATATTGCAAGGTGGATTGAAAGTGCAATAGACAGTTCCTGGATGGTAATATTATATATACTTCCCGTGCTTATCGCATGTGGGATCGTATATAAAACCGGACCTTTTTTCTATTTGAGCATTGCCTGTAATCTGATATCCATTTCACTTATTTCAGCGGCTATAAGTTCATTGCTTGTTATGTGCCTCGTATTTATTGTTCCGGCAAACCGTATGAAAAACATTATTGTAGCTTTGGGATTTGCCTTTTTTTTAATCCTTTTTTTAGTTATAAGGTTTTTAAAACCGGAGCAACTCGTTGATCCCGAAGCCTTTACAACCGTTGTAGTTTACTTGAATACGCTAAAAGCTCCTTCTTCACCTTTTCTTCCCAGCACCTGGATTTATGACAGCATAAATAAAGCCCTGTTTGGATCCATAAAATCGAGCCTGTTTCATTCCGGTATTTCATGGAGCTTTTTTGCCGTCATAATGATAATAAATGTAATGATCGGTGATCTTATGTATTTTAAGGGGTTTTCCAAAACACAGACGGTTTCTTTCAGGATATATAAATATAAATACGTGCATATTCCTTTCCTGCAATTTCTACCCGCCTCAACCAGAGCATTTCTTGGGAAAGAGATTAAAACCTTTTTCAGGGATCAAACCCAGTGGTCGCAGTTGCTGCTTATAGGAGCCCTTATTATTATCTATATATACAATTTTAATGTTCTTCCTCTGGAAAAAGCTCCCATTAAAACAATATATCTTCAAAACCTTCTGTCTTTTCTTAATATGGGGCTTTGCATGTTTGTGCTTACAGCCATAACCGGACGTTTTGCATATCCTGCTGTAAGCTCTGAAAAAGAGGCATTCTGGCTTGTGAAAGCATCTCCTGTTAAAATCAGAACTGTCCTGTGGATAAAATTCTTCATATACTTTTTTCCTTTGCTCATACTTTCTGAAATTCTTATAGTAGTAACGAACATAATATTAAAAGCCGATACTTTCATAATGCTTCTTTCGGTTATAACGGTGTTTCTGATGGTGCCGGGGATTGTAGCTATTGGCATAGGTTTCGGATCTGCTTATCCTGACTTTAAATGTGAAAACCCTGAACAGTCGGTGACGAGTTTCGGAGGCCTATTATTTATGATGATTTGCGCAGGATTTATAGCAGCTGTAATAATTCTTGAAGCAGGTCCGGTATATCATATATTCATGGCATCAATGCATCAAAGATCTCTTGGTTTTTTTGAATTAGCATGGGCAACGGTTTCTTTTGCGATAGTATTTATTTTAAGCATTCTTGCTGTCTTTCTTCCAATGAAATTCGGTGAAAAAGGTTTGTCGCAGATTATACCCTGATAATAGCGCTGTATTGTAACCCAAGTTCGACAAAATTTAGTTAAAATCCATTAAATTTTTCATTTAGATGTTTATAATTTACTGATATTATTGTATCTGGTGTGCTGAAAAGCC
>DYJH01000078.1 GCA_020723255.1 Desulfonema limicola
TTCAAGTCCGGGTCTGTGGGGGGAGCGTCGGGCAACCGATGCTTCTACCCGGAACTTGAAAGAGTGTAATCACTTTAAAATTTCCGCATGCTTTGTTTCAGGAAGTTGTCAATGAAAACCACTTTAAGCTTTTTCAAAGTACCAACTTGCTGTAGTCGTTAATGTGACAATAATTGTTATAGGAACTTACCATCTAAGATATCTTTCCATAACCACAGGATATCCGCCAGGCAGAAAACCTTTGATATGTCTGTATATGTACTATTAAAAGTTCTGGCTTTGGCCATAAAAAGGTCAGGCCATAGCACTGCAAACTGGGTTGCCGTCTATTTAGGATGTGTATATCGCACAATAAAGGCGGTTAATTGCGATCCATAAATGGAGACCATATAAATTTTTAAGTATAGCTAAACTGGATATTTATAAACAAGCCGATAGTGGCAAATCAGTATCTTTTGTTCTTAACCTGGGGGGTATCATGGAAATCAGAATATTAACTAAGTCAGAATAATATTTAAGAAAATCGCATGAAATCAGGAATATCATTTGGACGTGGGGATTGTTCTATAACTAGACTTGCTCTAATTGCTTTTAATTAAACCACGGGCTATGCCCGTGCGATCCTAAAAGGTTCGACCGTTCCGGCGGGGAAGATAATGAGGTATAGGTTCTTCCTCATGGAAAGCTCCGAAAGGGAGCAGGAGGAAGAACCTATGAAGGATTGGAAATCAATATCACATGTGATGTGGGACTGCAAATATCATCTGGTATTTGTTTCTAAATACCGTCACAGAAAGATATACGGAGAAATCAGAAAGAAAATTGGAGGAATCATCAGGGATTTGTGTCGACAGAAAGGGATCGAGTTGCATGAGGGACATGCGAAGTCGGACCATATCCATTTACTCGTGAGTATTCCGCCAAAATACAGTGTTTCGAATACGGCAGGATTTATAAAAGGTAAAAGCGCAATCAGGATTCATCGGGAGGTTTTAAATGTCAAGAGGATGACCGGATTAAGTTTTTGGTCGACAGGATATTGTGTAAGCACAGTTGGATTAGACGAAGAAACAATAAGAAAATATATCATAGAGCAAGATAAACAAGACGAATAGATATTTAGCCCCTTCAGGGGCTTTCCCTTAGATAATGCCTCCTTCGAGGGGGCTTCATCAAACCACGTCCTATGGGCGTGGTAGGTGATTTGGGATATAATATGCTTTCGAAGTTAAAAGACTTTTCGGCAACAATAATTCAACAGCTCTTGATATTGGAATCAAAAACGGAATTCTTGCAATTTCTTTTGGAATTCTTGTAACAGGAATGGCGGTTGACATTGACAAAGATGCATGTGCAAGAAAAGAAGCAAGATATAATGCTGGATAAGCGAACTTATGAGGTTAGTTGTGAGGGAATTATTACAGATGAATCTTCCGGAATGAACGGATTTGGTTATGATCCAATATTTAATTATCCTCCTTTGAAAAAACTTTTGCAAAAAACATTATAATTTGGACAGTTAATGATATGAAAGACAAAAGGAATGGTAATGTATTGCTTATCGGCTTTTATATACGGGGAGCTCTAGATTCTCCTGTATCCAATCCGGCTATAGAAATCACAAATTCTGTTTATGTCAGCATGCACAGGAATTAAACTTAACTTATTTTATTGATAATATATTGTATAATAGCAATTTTATAAATATTTTTCGCAGGTTAAGTATATCGGATAGTTTATATAACTAACTTATTTTATTTGAATTCAAAATAGATGAAAAAACTTTACAAAGGGCAAACCATGATTTATAGATATTTACCAGTTTAAATAATCGATTCATAAATCTATAATTTAATATATGTTATGAGCAATTTAATAACTCTCGTAACAGCTACCTGAAACAACAGCAAAATAACAGAAATTGTAGATCTTTTAAAAGATCATGCTTTTATAATTAAAAACTTGCGGATGCTGGACCTGTTCTCATCATTGAAGATAGAAGTAACAAAACGCGTTTATGAGTTTATGTATGGATACGACAGAATATGTTTAAACAGGATAAGTATAAGTCTATGCCCAAATGTGAAAAAGTAGATGTCGAGAACGCATAGGGAGGGATTCATATGCTTTTAAAAACTAAGGGGGTTGATATTATATTTGAGATAGGCGGCATTATATCTTTTGATGCTGCTTATGAAGTTTTTGAAAAATAACTTGAACGTCAAAAATTTTCAAATTTCTTAAAATAAATCAAGAAAGGAAGTATACAGATTGATATATTTCTATAAGAATCTCCACAACCATGGGCAAAACAGGCCGGAAGACCTTCCAAATACACGTGGTTACATGGATAGAAATTATCAGACAACCCACAGCATTGATTACACTTATGCCGGGAATACCCTTTAGCCCAAGATTTCAGTTGATAAAGCTCTTTATAACAACCGTGGGAATGAACTTTATGAACATATGTTCATAACAGGCATTGAAGGGTCGGAAGGTAGTATAACCTGGTTTGCAGGGGTTGTTCCAAGCGGATGCGGGAAAACAACCACGGCTGATAGGACATCATTTTATAGGTGACGATCTATCTCAGATGTGGATTGACGAAACCGGCGCCATAAGGTCTGTTAATCCTGAGTGCGGAATATTCGGCATTGTTGAAAATCTGAACTGGGGAGGCGACCCATTATTGATGGAACTAATAAGAAATGAAGGAACATAAGTTATATGGTCTAATGTTCTTATAGTTGAGAAGGGTGTTCCCCATTGGACCGGCAATGGAGAAGAATCGCCTGAAAAAGGATTTAATTTTCAGGGCTTTGGGGGGAAGATATTACAGATAAAAACTACTTAATCAACTAAGAATGTATATCAGTTGATTATCCTATTTATAAATCTTTGAATAGGAGGAAAAGCATGAAATACAAATTTAAAGTTGCTTTGTCTTATGCATTTGAAGATAAGGAAGTTGCCGATCCTGTTGCCAGAGCTTTGCGCAATGCTGGCGTTAAAGTATTTTACGATGATTTTTATGAAGAAGAGTTATGGGGAGAGGATCTTTCAATACTGCTGAAGAATGTATATTTTAGTGATAGCCAGTACTGTATAATGATAGTTTCTCATCATTATGTTAACAAGATGTGGTCGAGCCATGAAAGACAGCAAGCCACAGAGCGCATGATAAAGGAAAAAGGGAAGACGTATCTTTTGCCGGTAAGACTTGACGACTTCGATGGAGAGATTCCTGGATTGTCCGGGTCGATCGGGTATCTTTCTGTAAGAAAAACTGAATATCAAAAAATCGTTGATGCTTTTCTTAGAAAAATAGGTCGGAAAGACCCTTCAAAACCCATATATAAAACGACTGAAAAGCCAATTAAAATAAATAAATATCCAATATCTAAAAGATCTTTACTGGCAAGGAAAAGAAACAATTCCTCAAATCGTCATTTAAAGAAATAGTCAATTTGATTAACGATTTTGTAGCTGACGCTCAGCAACAAAACTCTCATTGTGAATTTGGAAAGTAAATAGTTAACTCAAGACAAACTTTTTTTACTTAATTTAAAAAAGAAACCATGTATCAAAATCCAAAATATGGATATTGGGATTACTCGGTGGGAAAACAATATTCTTTGTTCATAAAGACACATATGTAAATACAAATGTAAATCGAAGCTGAAGCAGTTTTGTTGAGGTCCTCTTTTTTTTCAACTTAAACAAAAAATGCCCTCAGATAATCTATACTCTGGAGGTATTTTATATTCCCTAAGCTTAAAACCTGATATTTTCACCTGATTTAGTATTACTTCCGCCTGACAGTGTCCATGCCAGCTCTGCATTATGGGCGATCTTCTCAATATTATGCTTTTTTGTTCTCCCGTTCCAAATTCTCAAGGAACATTTCAATACACTCCTGACGCATATTATTTGCTTTGTAATGACACCAGATCAATTGCACTGGACTCAGGTCAGAATTCACAAAACCTTAAAATCGAGAGTTTTGATCTTTACGGATTCCATTTAGAACCATAGGGTATTTGCTATTCAGAAAACCTGTGATAAGTCTGTACTTCCTTATGCGGTTTTTTGAACAAAACATGCTGGGAAACATTCAGGACTTTGGCATAGTCAGTTGCAGATACCTAAAAATACAGGAACTTAAAGTTGACACTAAAGATATATTAGGATATTTTTCAGATGCGGTTTTTTTGCGTAGCCACCACTCCCTTCCCCCCATCCAAAAAAGGAGAATTTTATATGACGAAAGAAGAATTAGTTAATGCAATGGCCTCTGATGCAAAAATCACAAAGGCTGCGGCGGCAGCAGCGCTGGATTCATTTACTAAAAATGTTACCAAGGCATTAAAATCAAAAGATGGTAAAATTGTTCTTGTTGGTTTTGGAACTTTCTCAAAAGCAAGACGCGCTGCTCGTAAGGGCAGAAATCCCCAGACCGGTGCAGAAATCAAAATTAAAGCATGTAACGTTGTAAAATTTAAAGCCGGGAAAAAGTTAAAAGAAGCTGTGTAAAGCAAAAATAAAATTTTTACGCCAAAAAAGCCGCAACTTTTAAGGAAACACCTACAAATGCTCAATGCTGGGTAGTTGTTATAGTTGAGGATTACGGGTTGAAAGAATGTAATGTGGCGTTGACCCGTGGCACGCAGCTTGCGGGGCCAAAGGCCATGCAGGCTGCGTGACATCGGTGTCCAATGGCCTGGTTGGCAAAGCCTGCGGCGGCGCCAACCGGGACATGGCACCGATAGGGGCAACGCCACATTGGCGACGCCGCAGGCGTCGCCAACAAGTTATTGAATAGTTTCTTTTCAATAACGGGAATTTCTGGAACTTTCAATATTGTATTTATAATTAAGTCGTCAACTATATTATATAATAACAATATCAAACTTGTTCAATGCTCAATTAATGTTCTTAGAAGGAAACAGTTCAATAACGACAATTTATTTTTTATGATTAGTTTTGGGTTATTTTTATCATGTTTTGCGTTAGAAATCTACTATAGAAATAAAAAAAGCAATTTATCACTTACAGGAAGGATTAAATAACAAAACAGCATTAACATTTTTCAAGATCACTAAGTAACAATTACCTGGTTGAAATCTGCAATAAAAAAGGCAGAACCATTTGACCCTGCCTTTTATTTTTTCTTTCTTCTGTCTGTATCTTTTCTCCGATATTTTAAAACGCGACTTTCAGGACCTTTGTGATGTGAAGATCCACCTTTTCTTCGATCTTTTTTCGAGCGTCTTTCGACTTTCCGTCTCTCTTCATCCATTTTGATCCTCTTGGATATTTTTCTGAATCCGTAAAATACACATCAGCCCAAGACCAAGGAACATTAAAAGGCCGCCTGCTATTTTTTTACACTTGAGGCATATTACTTTATCATTTGTTGTTAGTCCATAAAGTTTTATCAAGTCAATAGCTTTTTGCTTTTTATAATACAAAGCCGATATTTCGCCTTTTTGATTATATAGACTGCTTTATGTATTATCAATTTAGCTTCTTTAAAAGTGTTGGCTAATCAAATTGGTTGCCGCTTTTCGTCCTGGTTTTGTCCTGATTTTTAGCACGGAAAAAAGAAAAAGCCGGAAATGGTCTTGCCCATAACTGGCATATTTTATTAATAGCGGGCGGTAGTGGGTTTGAATCAGTGACTTCTACCGTGTGAAGTTAGCACTTTTCAGCTTTCCCCTACATTCATGTGTTTATTAGAAGTTGATTAGTCGTTTATAAAACCTTGATAGTCTAAGACGAGCGGCGGTTCAACTCCCGCCGCCTCCACCATAAATAGACTATATGTATGGCACCATTAAATTTACCTAATGCTTGACTTAAGGAATAAATACTTTTCCAAAATTAACTATTACCTGTACTAACACCATAACTGTCGTCGATTACCCCTATAAATATTCATTAGCTGAATAATGTCATGCAACCTTTTCACCAGCTTTAATAGGTGTTTGGGGTTCAAGGTTGAATTTTTTCCGGATTCTATCCAAAGAAACCAGTTTTTCGACCCTGGCTGAGGGAGTTAAAAAAGATTTGAGCTTGTATTCTAGTACCCTTGGATGCAGATTGCTTCCGATGGCTACTATGCCCTCCAGGATAATTCTTTGCAGTAGAATCTCATTTTCGCTCCTTTCTTGTATGCGGGCTGCAAATGGCAGAAATATAAGATTCGCAAATAGCACTCCATACAAAGTCGATATTAGAGCAATCGGAATTGTTTTCAAAATGACCGACGTGTCCCCTATTCCCGCCAACATACTCATAAGTCCCATTACGCTGCCTATAAGGCCAAATGATGGACACACCTCAGCCATAGTTCGAAGTACCTGTTCGGTTTCTTCCCGCCGCATTCTGAAATAATTAATCTCGGTTGTCAAAAAATCTCTGATCTGCTGTGTATTATAGCCATCAACAACATATCCAAGCGCGTGGCGCAGAAAAATGATCGATGCTTCCTGCTCATCTTTCTGTAGTGAAAGAAGCCCATGCAACTTGCTTTTTAAAGACAGATCCACAAGTATTTCAACAATCTCATCCGGTTCAATCTCACGGGTCCGGTAAGAATTTTTTAACACCTGGCATACGATCTTCAGGCGTTCTACTTTAAAGCTAACAAAAGTCGCTGCAAAAGTTCCGCCCACCACAATCAAAAAAGCGGATAGGTCAAAATACAGGCTTACATTCCCGTACATAAAGAATCCAAAGCAGAAGATAATCAAAAAAAAGCATACGCCGACAATATTGCGATAATTAAAAAAAATCGTTTTCGACGGATTTATATATTGATTCATATCAGCCATCTCCCCTCTTTGCGCTTTAATCATACTTTCACAAATTAATACAAAATACCTTTATTGACTCTCTCCTGATTTATATTTGGATATGGAGTCATTCTCAGCTCTTGGCTTTTTCTTTGTAAGTATCACTTCTACTCTGCGATTAGCAGCATAATTCTCAGGTGTGTCGTTGGGTACTACCGGCTGCAGATAAGCATATCCGCTCACATAAAAACGCGCCGGTGAAAGTTTCATCTGTTCAATTAAAAAACGTGCCACTGCGCACGCCCGATTGGCAGAAAGTTCCCAATTGGTGGCAAATTTTTCCGAGTGCATAGGCACACTGTCAGTATGGCCCACCACGTTTACCAGATAATCGTTAGTTCGTATGGCGTCGGCTAACCGTCTGGGCGTGCTTAAAGCCGATAGTTTTAAATCAACGCGTCCGGTATCGAATAAAAGATCACCGGGCAAGACGACACGGACCGCCTTGTCTTCCTGAAGCTCCACCTTGCTGATATCTTCAAGATTCTGCAGGCGGATTGTGTCTACATTTTTTTTAAAAGTGTTCAAAGACGAGGCATCTACCGATTCAATCCGTGCACCAACCTTTGAAGTCTCAGCCCCCGGGTAGGTCACTGTTTCAAGCGCCGCATTCTTCCTATCCTGGGTATCAAAAGAAAACTTCATGTTTGCAACCTTGTAAATATACAAAACTGCAAACATAACAAACATGGTCATCATCAGATCAGACCATACAACAGACCAGAGCAACCTCCGGGGTTTAGCCTTTTGGCTGTATGGTTGCCACATTTCCTCTAAAGGCAGCTCGGCATAGTAACTTTCAGGCGTATTGGAAGCTGTTGGCTCTTCATTTGAACCGTTTGTATATAATATTTTTTCCCGGTTGTTATTCGTTTCTTTATTTTCTTTATCCATAATATGTTCCTTAAATACTATGACCGATAAACCATATTATTTTTGTTTCCAGAATAGAAAGCATATCCCATGCCATTTTTATATAAAAAAATAAAAAAGGGTTAACTCATTATGGAGTTAACCCTATAAATTTATTTATGGTGCCGAAGGCGGGATTTGAACCCGCGCGTCCGTCGGACACTACCCCCTCAAGATAGCGTGTCTACCAAATTCCACCACTTCGGCATTTTATTTCTTTTCTCCTGCATCAGGCATTGTTGCAGGAGATGTTTGATCTTTGGATTCAGTATTGCTGCCCGGAGCTGCTTTTTGCTCTATGGGCGCTTTAATATCTTTCATGATTGAGCTTTCCCTTTTATGCCCCGACATATAAGCAAGACAAAGAGATGTGATCATGAATATAATTGCTATTATGGTAGTAGCCTTGCTTAAAAATGTAGAAGCGCCCGTGCTTCCGAAAAGAGTCTGGCTTGAACCTCCTCCAAAGGCTGCACCAATATCGGCGCCTTTTCCAGCCTGAAGAAGAACCACCATTATAATCGCAATACATACAACCACATGAATTATTGTTAATATAATCGACATATTGAATTTTATCCAATCGTTTTGTACTTAACAATACGCATAAATTTATCGGCGTCAAGACTTGCCCCGCCAACAAGAGCACCATCAACATCAGGCATTGACATCAGTTCTGCAATATTTTCCGGTTTTACGCTTCCACCATACAATATTCTTATCGTATCAGCAATATTTTTCCCAAAAAGCTCTTGAATAAGATTGCGTAAAAACAAATGAACTTCCTGGGCCTGTTTGCTTGAGGCGGTTTTGCCTGTTCCTATAGCCCAGACAGGTTCGTACGCCAAAGTAATATGTTGCATATTTTCCGGCAAAAGGTCTTCTAAACCTATTTTAATTTGTTTGTCAAGAACATTAAACGTATCATTTGCCTCCCGCTCTTTTTCCGATTCGCCTATGCAAAGCACAGGATTAAGATTGTAATTAATCGCTGCTTTGATTTTTTTGTTTACAGTTTCATCGGTTTCATAAAAATACTGCCTTCGTTCGGAATGGCCGATAATGACATATCTGCATCCGGCTGAAACAAGCATTTCCGGAGATATTTCTCCCGTATATGCCCCTTCCTTTTCCCAGAAAAGATTTTGTGCCCCAAGCATAATTGAACTGCCTTTAACAGACTCATTGACCTTGGCAAGCGCTATATAAGCCGGTGCTATCATAATATCGACATCACTGGATTGAGATAGAAGTTTTACTAATTTTTCGGCAGTCTCGACAGCCTCTTGGCAGGTTTTGTACATTTTCCAGTTGCCTGCAATAAATGGTTTACGGTTATTCATTATAATCACCCCGCTGATAATTCTTTAAATAAAACAAGAGCGTCTTCCCCTGTTTCAACATAATAGTGCGGCCTTTTGCCTATATTTATAAAACCTGCTTTATCATAAAGAGCCAATGCTGCCTTATTTGAGTTTCTTACCTCAAGAAATACTGATACGGCTCCTTTGCTGTATGCAATTTCAAAAACTTTATTTAGCAGCCAGTAAGCAATACCCATATTTTGCCATTTTTTGGACACGGCTATTCGTAATATGCTCATCTCACGGTCAATAATACGGGTGCATATATACGCTATAACAGTTTCAGGATCTTTAGACATATCGGTTTTAACAACATAATTTAAAGCATCTTTACATTTCAGTTCTTCAAGAAACAACAAGAGCGACCATGTTTCTTTGAAAGATATTTTTTCAATTTCAAGAATCTGTTCTATATCGGATCGGGTAAGCTCCGAAAGGTGCAATTGCAATATATTAAGTCCTTTTATTTCCTTTCAAAATACCGCTTGCAAGTGAAATGCTTTTTTTGCCGTAGGCCTCAATACATTGTGCAAGGCTTGCAACATCCATATCTTTTCTTGAATTTATAGCTTTTATCAGTATAGGAAGATTTACTCCTGATATGACTTCTGTGCGGCCTTCTTCGAGGAATGAATAACTCAAATTGGAAGGGCTTCCGCCGAACATATCAGTTAATATAACCACTCCTTCATTATCATTAACTTTTTTAATGCCATCGGATATTTTTTCTCTAAGCTTGCCGGCAGGCTCATTTATATTTATTGAAACAGCGACCACTTTCTCCGGGCGTGTTCCAAGTATAAATTCAGCAGCATCTATCAACGCATCTCCAAGTTTCTGATGAGTTACGATAAGGATTCCAATCATACAGCTCCTGTAAGTAATTCCTGCAAATTGTGAAAAAACGAAAAGATATATTTTTAACGGCCGACATCGCGATGTGATATGCTTATCCGCATCCCGGCTTTCTCCAAATGCTTAAAAATTTTTTCCGAAATAACCACAGACCGATGCCTGCCACCTGTACATCCGACAGAAATTGTCAAATATGCCTTCCCTTCCTTTTCATATAAAGGCATTAAATAATCAAGTAGCTCGAGATACTTTTTTAAAAAAGTTTTTGTGTGCCTGCTCTTAAGAACAAAATTTTTAACTTTTTCATCTTCTCCGTCAAGATCTCTCAATTCGGTCTTAAAATAAGGATTTGCAAGAAAGCGCACATCAATAATCAGGTCTGAATCTATAGGTATGCCAAATTTGTAACCGAATGAAAGCATGTGAACCTTCATCGGAGATATGTTTTTGCTTTTGTATGCAATGTCTGAGATTATAGCTTTAAGCTCGTGAACGTTGTGACGGGAAGTATTTATCACCCGGTCGGAGAAAGTTTTCAAATCCTTCAACTGCTCTTTTTCAATTCTGATATTTTCGATCAGTGTTTTCCCGCGTGAAAGGGGATGATGTCTTCTTGTCTGGCTGAAGCGCTGCAACAAAATTTCCTCATCAGCTTCTAAAAACATAATTTCAAAATCGCAGCCTGTTTTTCTTATTGAATCGAAAACCGATTTGTATCTGGATAAAAAATTTTTTTCACGCAGGTCCATTACAAAAGCAAGTCCTGCAATTTCATCAGAGCTTTTTATGGGAAGTTTTAGAAAGCTGGTAAGAAGAGCAACAGGCATATTATCAACACAGTAGAATCCGGCATCTTCAAACGCCGCAATCGCAGTGCTTTTACCTGAACCTGAGAGTCCTGTAATAATAAATATCTTTAAATTTTTCACATCGAAAAAAGATTAATTTTAAAAGTCTTCATCAATTTCCTCAATTATGGAATAAACCTGATCGCTATCTGCAGCCTTCAAAAGCTTTTTTTTGAAAGAGTCGTTTTTAAGAATTCTTGAAATCCGCGCAAGAATTTTTAAATGGAGGCCGGTTGAATTTTCAGGCGTTAAAATCAAGAAAAAAAGATGAGTCGGTCGCCCGTCTATTGAGTCAAAATCCACGCCTTTTCGGCTTAAACCGAAACCCAGTATAAGAGATTCAAGATTTTTCAATTTTCCATGTGGAATGCCGATGCCTCCGCCTATTCCGGTGCTTCCGAGCTTTTCCCTGTCCATAATAACATCTATAAACTCTTTGCTGTCTTTGCCTGTTATTTTTGAAACAGAAGCGACAAGCTCTTCAATAATCCCTTTCTTATCTGTTGATTTAAGATCAGTATTTATTGTATCTTTAACTAATACTTCTAGAATTCTCATTTTAATCCATCATGCAGTTTACTAACTGATGGGTTGAATCAGGCCGTAGTTTCCGTCTTTTCTCCGGTAGAGCACATTGATCTTATCTGAACGTGAATTTGTAAATACAAGAAAATTATCTTTTACAAGATCCATCTGCATAACTGCTTCTTCAACATCCATGGGTTTATACTCTATATTCCGTATCTTTATCTGTCCTGTATTTGATTCTTCAGAAAAACCGCTTTCACCGCCTTTGCTTATAGATTTTTCTTTCTGGTTTATCCTTCGTTTGCGTATTTTCTGTTTGTTTTTCTTTATCTGCTTTTCAAGCTTATCAATAACCATGTCTATAGCCGAATACATATCGTTTGTCTCTTCTTTTCCATATATGCTCAGCCTGTCTCCCGTAATGTTTACTTCGGCGATATGCCGGAACTTTTCTATCAAAAGCACTACAGTAGCTTCAGCCGGATTATCCAAGTATTTATCCAGCTTATCCAGTTTGTCGCAAATATAGGATTTAAGGTTGTCAGAAGGATCAAGATTTTTAAATGTAACGGATGTTTGCATATTAAATCCCCCTTATGGTTGTTTACGTCTATTAGAAGATAATATTTTTAACATTTCTCTGTATTTTGCAACCGTTCTTCTTGCAATATTTATATTGTGTTTAATAAGAATTTCAGTGAGTTTATCATCGCTGTAAGGTTTTTTGGGGTCTTCGGATTCGATGATTTTTTTTATAATTTCCTGAACGCCGGAAGATGCTATGGTTTCGCCGTCGGTTCGATGTATAGAACTATTGAAAAAATATTTCAATTCAAAAATCCCCTGGGGAGTAAATGCATATTTATTTGTTGTAACTCTGCTTATTGTTGATTCATGCATTTCAATATCCTGCGCAATATCTCTTAAAACCATGGGTTTCATATAAGTTATGCCTTTTTCAAAGAATTCACGCTGGAATTTGAGTATGCTTTCCATAACTCTATATATTGTTTTCTGACGCTGCTGGATACTCTTTATAAGCCAGGCTGCGGAACGAATTTTTTCGTTAATGTATTCCTTTGCGTCTTTATTTAATTTCCCGCCGCCGCTGATTGTATTTTTATAATATGAATTAATTTTGAGTTTCGGCATTCCATCGTCATTTAGCATTATCACAAAATCATTTTCCAGTTTATATACATATATATCCGGAGTTATATAGTGTGGTTCTTCATCCGAAAATTTTCTTCCGGGCCTGGGTTCAAGGCCTTTTATTATATTGATAGCAGCCATAATGTCATCAAGATCGGCCTTGAGTTCCTTTACTATAGCTTTATAATTTCTGTTCTGAAGATGATTGAGATGATGTTCAATTATTTCAGTTACTAATGTGTTACAAAGGTTCAACTGTCTTGCCTGGATTAGAAGAGATTCTCTAAGATCTCTTGCGCAAACACCCGGAGGATCAAAAGTCTGAAGAAGGGCCAAAACTTGTTCAGCCTTGTCTATCGAATAATTACTGTTATTGAATATATCTTCAACAGAGGTTTCAAGATATCCGTCGCTGTTCAAGTTCCCGATAATCAAACTTCCAATTTCTTCTTCTTCTTTTGTTGTACAGGCCATAAGAAGCTGCCACAGCAGATGGTCGTTTAAAGATTCCGTGCCGGATACAAAGTTTTCATAACTCGGAGCCTCTTTTATTTCAGTTTCAAAATGAACTTTTCCCGGAGTATTATATTCGTCAATATAGTTACTCCAGTCCACATCGTAAGTAATTTTTTCTTCTATTTTTATTTCTTTGTCTGCCGGAAGTTCCTGCTGAATCGGATTTTCACTCCTTTCAACAGGCGATTCATCCGGAAGCGAATCAAGCGATTCTTCCAGCACAGGGTTGGTCTCAAGCTCTTGACGGATTGTTTCCACCAGCTCAAGCCGGGAAAGCTGTAAAAGCTTTATAGCCATCTGGAGCTGCGGAGTCATTACCAGTTGCTGAGATAGTTTGAGCTGTTGTCTGAATTCAAGAGCCATATTATAGTTTAAACTCGTCTCCTAAATAGATGCGGCGCGCAATTTCGCTTGAAGCGATTTTTTCGGGATAACCCTGCTCAATTATTATGCCATCGTTTATGATATAAGCCATATCACACACATCAAGAGTTTCTCTTACATTATGATCTGATACCATTACGCCTATGCCGCGGTTTTTAAGGTGCTTTATAATGTTTTTTATGTCGAGAACGGCCAGCGGATCTATTCCTGCAAAGGGTTCATCAAGAAGGATAAAAGTCGGTTCTGTTGCAAGAGTGCGTGAAATTTCAAGGCGTCTTTTTTCTCCTCCTGAAAGAAGCAACGCCTTTTGGCTCGATAGATGGCTGATGCCAAGCTCATCAATAAGCCTGTCTGCACGTTCATTCTGTTCCTGTTCGGATATGGGCTGCATTTCTAAAATTGCCATTACATTTTCTCTGACTGTAAGCTTTCTGAAAATTGACGGTTCCTGGGGAAGATAACCCAATCCCTTGCGGGCCCTTATATGCATCGGGCAGTAGGTAATATCTTCATCGTCAATTGAAATTTTACCCGAATCGGGCTTTACCATTCCAACGGCCATATAAAATATAGTAGTTTTACCTGCCCCGTTTGGGCCAAGAAGCCCGAATACCTTGCCGCTTTCAACATTAAGATTGACGGAATTAACGACTTTTCTGCCTTTGTAAATTTTAACAAGCTTGTCAAGAAGCAATTTCGGCATTTATAGTCCTTTTCCTTCCGATTCAAAGATAGCTTCAACACGATTGCTTCTGCTGCTTTCTATTTTAACATGTCCGTCATCTCTGAAAAAGGTAATTTTTGATCCTGATATGGAATTATTTCCACTTATAATTTTTGAACCGGGGCCGGTCAATACGAACATTCTGGTATTTGCAGTATATACAGCACGTTGTGATTGAGCAAATTTATCATCAAACCATATTTTCACATTTCCGGTTGCTGTTATTTCTTTTATTGATTCCTTTGGTTTTTCTTTATCTTTTGTATTTATATTTTTTGTAACGGAAATGCCTTTTTGATATAAAATATTCAACTTATCAGATCTGATAATAGTTGTTCCCTGTACAACTTTTACATTTCCGATGAATTCAGCTTTGTTGGAATTTGCTTCAACAATCAACATATCTGCCGTTATGTGTGTTTTCTCAACACCTTCATCCTTTTGGAGTTTTATTATATTATCTTCAGCAAATATGGAGACCGAAGGGAATAGAATAAAAAATAATATCACAGCAAACATTGGGAAGAAACAATTGTTTTTTTTATAATGGTAAGTTGTCACCAAATATCCCTTCCACTTTGCCAAACAACAAAGCTTTATTTGTATTTAAATTTATAGCCATTGAATTTGCAACAAGATTAGAGGATTTGCCGCTTAGTTCAACCGGCGCCTTTGATAGTATAATGCGTTTTTTATTGTCGTAGCTTATTGTTCCGGTTTTAAGCATATAATCATTGTTTTTAATTGTGACATTTCCTTTTATTTCTATGTTGCCCGATTCGGTTTTTAAAAGTCCCTTTTCGGCGGAAAGATATATTTTCTGATTGTCTTTTGTAAAAAAAGTAACTGCAAGATCATCAAAATAAGCTTCTTTTTTGTCTTCACTATAGATTGCCGAACGAGCTTCAAGGCTCCAATCTACAATACCGTTTTTCGTAGATATCTGGCTTATCTTTTCCATAGAAATGCTTGTTCCATCCAGAACTATGGGAAGTGCTTTTACAGGTTTTTTCGAAAAATACCGGTATCCGACAACAACAGCAAAAATTGCTGTAATTGTAAATGTAATCAATGTAATTAAAGCAATCTTTATTTTTTTATTGTTGAATTTATACTGAAAAAGCATTTTTAAAATCTTTCTATCAATGAATCCCAGCAATCCTGAGCCTTAAGTATGGCTTCACATATTTCCCGTATGGCGCCGGAACCGCCTTTTGCCGATGTGACAATATGTGATATTTCAATTATAATTTCATGAGCATCAGCAACAGCTATCGGCATTCCAACCGCTTTCATAATTGAAATATCCGGAAGATCATCACCCATATAAGCAATGTTTTCGGCTGTAATTCCGGTTTTCTCAATCAGTTCATCAAGTATTTCAACTTTATTTTTTACGCTGTCATATATATAGTGGATATTAAGATTTTTACATCTGTGGCGCAGAGCTTCAGATTTTCTTCCTGAAATCACTCCGACTTCTATTCCTGCCAGCATAAGCAGCCTGATTCCCAGTCCGTCTCTAACGCAAAAAGTTTTAGTCTGTATATTGCTGTCATCATAAATAATGGTCCCGTCCGTCATTACCCCGTCAACATCAAGAAGCAACATTTTTATATGTTTTAGTTTGTATTTTGCCTCAGATTCTCTGAATATCATAAGACAGCATCCCGTATTGCTTTAAGTTTTTTAATCAATTCATAAAGGCTGTCCAGAGCCAGCGAATTGGGACCATCGCAAAGGGCTTTGTCCGGATCAGGATGAACTTCTATAAATATGCCGTCAGCTCCGGCCGCAACAGATGCTTTTGCAAGTATTGGCGCAAACTTTCGTTCTCCGCCCGAACTCTTTCCGGCGCCGCCCGGAAGCTGTATGCTGTGAGTAGCATCAAATATAACCGGATGGCCTGTTTCCTGCATTATTTTGATGCCCCTGAAATCGACCACAAGATTGTTATATCCAAACATGGTGCCGCGTTCGGTTATAAGTATGTTATTATTTCCGGCAGAAACAATTTTTTCAACAACATTGTTAATATCCCACGGAGCAAGAAACTGGCCTTTTTTTATATTAACCGGTTTTCCCGTTCGCGCAATCTCAATTACAAAATCAGTCTGTCTGCAAAGAAATGCCGGTATTTGAATTACATCCAATATATCAGCTGCGTTATCAATTTCATTAAACGAATGGACATCAGACAGAACAGCAAGACCGGTTTCTTCTTTTATCTGGTTCAGAATCGATAATCCTTTTGACAGCCCCGGCCCTCTGTATGAACTCAAAGAAGTACGGTTTGCTTTATCATAAGAAGCTTTAAATATCAGAGGAATATCAAGTTTTTCAGAGAGATCTTTAAGGTAACGCGCTATATGTAAAGTAATATCTAAATTTTCAATAACACATGGTCCGGCAATGATGACTATCTGCCGGGTGTTCCCAATCGATATTTTGCCGATATTTATAGTATTTACCATATATTCCGGTTAAATTTATATTATGGTATATTAAAAAGTGTATCATAAACCTGATAATTATTTTCTAACTGTATCTATAATCTGAATGCTGAAAAGTCAAGAAACGAAAAGGAATAAAGCAAGGCAATTGCATTTGGATTTTTTCTGAGTCCGGAGATTTATAAATTCGATTATAGAAGAAATAGGAATCAAACCTTGATCTGTGGCGTGACCAGACGAAGGGCATCGCATTCTAACGGGTGAAGGTCCCGTCATGG
>DYJH01000079.1 GCA_020723255.1 Desulfonema limicola
TTGATACCCTTTTGCCTCTGCTATCCCCTTGCCACGAGTTACAGATTCACTGACTGATGGAACAGATAGCCGAAGCTTGCGTGCAAGAACTGACATAGAAACCCCAAGTTCTTTCACCGCCCAATAGCACAAAAGACTCCTGGCCTCCACAACCCGTTTAATTTTCCCTTCAGCCCAAACGTCTTGAACATTCAGATCAAGCACCTCAGACACCCTGGACGCAATAGAATCCAAATCCATTCCTTGAGAACGATGCACATAGCGCCTTTCCATTGCCTCTTCCGCAGATTTCAGCACACGATTGACGAAATCTCCGTCACCCAAAATCCGTTCATCATTCCGCTGATATACCCTTGCTTCTCTCAGCGCTTTAACTCCTTTCCAGCCTCCCACGCTTCGTAAAAGCCCACCACCTGTGAGATCCTTACGGCTGCCTTGCTCAATTCCCTTTTCCACAAAGACTTGGTAGGCACGTCTCGCTGCCCCAACCTTCTTTGCGAACAGGCCCAGTACCCATTCCGTATCTTGCCAGGATCTCTCCACCTTGCCTAACACTGCACTATGTCCGCAGTAATCATAGTTTGAGAGTTCATTGAAATCTTCTACCAGTCTTGCCCGGATAGGGTTGAGGTGAATATAGCGCACAAGTTCCAGCAGATACACATCCTCCTGACAAAGGATGGATTTGAACCGGTTCTGGAAAAGATGACCGCGTCTGTGATATCTTAAATTATACCAAACTGCATATCCGGTCAGAAGACGTCTCATGACCGTAGAAATCGGTACTTCCCCAGTGCGCAAAAGCAGATGAAAATGATTCGGAATCAGTGCCCACGCATAACAAACGGTCTTTGTTCCCTGAAGGATGTCTTCCAAACGCTCCAGAAAATGTTGCATGTCCGACTTGTTTCGGAATATTTTCGTCTTTTCAATGCCACGGACCATAATATGGTGGAGGGCACCGGCAGCATCGATTCGGGATTTCCTTGGCATCGTCAATTATTATAATACAACGACTCTCCTGTCAACCTAAAAACCTAACACCGTCCCCATTCCCCCAAGAAACTCTTCACGTAACACTTCACCAGGATGAATAGGGCGCATTTTGTTTGTCGGATTCATAAAGTTTATCTCCTCAATGGTAATCTATGATCGTAACATCGAAAGCTTCGCCATCCTCGAAGCGAAAACAGACACGCCACTTATCATTGATGCGAATGCTCCACTGACCTTTGCGGGTACCCCTCAAGGCTTCCAGCCTGTTGCCAGGCGGGACACGGAGGTCTTCGAGTGTATATGCATCATCCAACATTTGCAATTTACGCTCTGCAGCAGTGGCAAATGATTTGAACTTGCAGTCCGGGTCGGACCAATCTATCTTATTGATATTCGATTAATATTGGTCAATAAATTATAATATTCTGGGCTTAGACGGTCATTTTCAAGGCCAAAATTGAAGCGCTAAGCAACAGCAGTCTCACAAAGCACATAACTTTCCTTTGCCTAATTTCTTAAACCGTCAATTTCGACATCAAAATTGGTGTTCTAAGCCTAAAATACAGGGGCAAAAATCGTTAATGCTGTATCTTTTCAACATGTTCGCTTGGTCAGACCCCCTTTGCTAAAAACTCGTAATATTGGTATTCACTCATTGGATTTTGCCTTATTTTTATTACTCAATAAGCTGGAGCGGTAACCTGTTTCTGATTTCTGTACGAACCAGTGTAGCCAGTTGTATAGACTTATCTGCATCTGACCCAGTTACATCAGGATAGTCACCCGGATATCTATATTCTACTCCATATGGCGTTAACGCAATGGCTTCAGTGAGTATTTTGGAAATTTCCGGAGCTATCGTTGCGGAAGATTCCAGAAGAATCGCAATATCATGCGTCTTCTTAAATTCGATTTGATGCCAAACCAGAAAAGCTTTTATATACTTTTCCGCCGCCTGCTGAGCATGGAAAGTTACGCCATAAGAATAGTCTTTGCCCGACTCGAAGAGATACCTGGCGGTTCGATAGTCATTTTCTGCTCTCCGAATCCATTCACGTGTAAATTCCAGCTTCACTTCTTCAGGTTTTTTCATATATTACCTTGCCGTATTTGTTTGCAGGATATGCCAGTCCACCGATGATATCCTTTGTTTCCATAAATCGTTCAGGGGTCATGGCGAAAACGTCCACCGGAACGCCTAAATTTCTCAGTGCCGAGCGCAAGCGGATGTTTTCTTCCCTTAGGTTGACGAAACTGCGCTCAATAACCAACAAATCAACATCACTGTCTGCTGTCATATTATCCGTAGCCGCCGAACCGAACAGGATGACCCGCTCTGGTCTGGTAACGGACAATATGCAATCAATTATCTTCTTCACAAATTTATTATCGATTTTCATCTCGTACCTATAATATAGAACTGCCTCTTAATATATGACATGGTATTCAGTAAATAATATTGAGAGCCTCATACATTTTTGGTAACGTTTGTTGTTGATATTTCCATTTATCACGTTTCTTTTTTTCATCTTCTGATAGTTTTATCTTATTTTCGATCTTCTTAATCTTACAATCGATTATTTCCATTAATTGATCTTTAGCAGATAAACTTCCTAAAGCAATATTTACAACCCATTTACTATCAAAGTCTATCAGAACATTATTATAGCTATTTTGCTTCAAATAGTGTTCTAACTTTTCGCCACCACAGAGTAGACGTGGATAAACAGCCTCTTCTTCTAATCTGACAGCTTTGACCATTGCAGGACCAAAAATAGTTCCTTTGCAGTGATGAAGATTTCCTATTGTTACCCCACCGCGAACTAAGAATCCTTCGGGGAGTAACACTTCATGGCTTGCCCATTTCAGAATGTCAAATATCCTATATCCATAATCGACTGGTGTGGAAACTACAAAGCAATCGGAAAAAAAAGAAAACTCGATAGAAGCATGTTCTTGAATAGATGCTGCGGGAATTCTTGGAGTATTTTTCAAAATATTTTTCGTTTCAGGACTAAATGACCTTGCATAATCTGAAATCTTTTCAATAGTAAATTTTAGACGGCTATACTCAGATTTGCATTTGGAAGCCTCGCTCCACCCAAGGATATCAACAAAGGCAATAAGTCTTGTTTCATAAGTACTTTTAGTCAAAATAAGCTCTTCCTTATTTTCGTTCATTTCTTCAATATTTACTTTACGAAAACAGTTCTTTTTCTATATATTTAATATACTTATTTACATAAAACATATCAGGTTCTTGTTTGATAGGCCGTACTCTTATATCAAAATCTGGATTATTTGAATCCGAAGAATCGAAAAGTATAAGGCCGATTCCGAAAACCATGCAAAGAGAATCCAGCCTTGCAATTTCATCTTGAGGCGAACTTTTTGGAATAACCAAATATGATTTGTGGCTGAACAGCCTGTATGAACAAGCTTGGCCGAAAGCTGTAATCAACTGGTTAACTTCTGACTTAATTTCTGCAGAAACAATTTCGACTGGTGCTTGTAATATATCACTCCTTTTCGACTCTTTTTTACCTATAACATCAGGCGTTCCCCATTTATCCCTAAATATGTTTCCACCAAGAGATATTGCTTTTGTACAATCCTCCAAATCATTTACAAGATAATCAGCAAATGGCGCATAAAAATCCTCTTCCTTGATGGTCATGGCCTGCTTCGCTTTAGATACCGCTGGCTCAGACGGAATGGGAGCAGAGTTATCAGTTTTAAACCTTGTTAGCCTAAACAAACCCCTTGAGGGTTTATATATTTTTGAAGAATGCTTAACATCAAGATTCCATACTGCGCCGGTAAGAGTGCCGTACTTTTCCTCCGGCATGATTTTTGATATTTCCTTCACCAATGCTGAATAGCGTAGCCCGTCGGGGTGGCTGTTCAGTATTTCCAATGCCTTTTCAACAATCTTCTCTTTGCGTGTTGCCATTTTACTTCTCTTTTTTTATTGATAAATTTCGCTTTATGTTTCGTATTAAATAGAACCCTTATTATATTTCATGGTTTTTTAAAAAAAGAGCAGATAGATGATGTTTCCCGTTTCAGTAATACGGAGTTTAAAATACATCTTTTGTTTATCAAACTTCTTAATTTTAATAAAGTTATATTTTTTACCTGTATTTTCAAAAGATTATTTTAGCTCAATAATGCTTAATTATTTTTATCTTTATAAGTCTTTTGCTACAGGATTATCTTGATCAACTTAATTTTTTTTCGGATGAGCTATATTTTATAAATATAGCGGCAATAAATCTTGCAAAATAGCGGAACTTAAATTATAAAAATAGCTGGATAAATAATAATCATATTGCGGAAGGAAAATCTTGTATGACGGAACTCTATCCAAGATGGCAAAAGACGACAATCGAGCAGTTGATGTCAGAAAGACGCGTGCTGTTGCTGAGTGGTCCAAGGCAAAGCGGTAAAACTACGCTGGCGCGTGAACTGGAGTCCGATCAGGCAGAATATCGCACGCTTGATGATGGCACACTTAGAGAAGCTGCTGAAAATGATCCGCAAGGATTTATCAAGCGTAGCACTAAGACACTGATTATTGATGAAGTTCAGCGTGTCCCGTCTCTGATTCCGGCAATTAAAAAAGCTGTGGATGAAGACACCCGCCCCGGGCAGTATCTGTTAACCGGTTCGGCCAACATTCAATCTCTTCCTACCGTTAGAGAGTCTCTTGCCGGGCGAATCGCCAAAATCCGCTTACGTCCTCTCGCTCAGGGGGAAATAAAAAATATTGCTCCCCGGTTTATTGAGTCTGCTTTTAAACAATCGTTCTCGCGTAATCATACACAGTATGACCGCGATGCTCTTATAGAAATCGCATTTAGGGGCGGTTTCCCGGAGCCAATGATGTTTCAGGATCGTGGCCGGAAGCGATGGCACACCGACTATATCAATGCTATCCTGGAACGAGACCTGAAAGAGATCACCAAAATTCATCGGAAAAATGCTATGCGGGAGCTGATGAACGTACTTGCAGCATGGTCAGGCAAATATATAGAGCTATCTGCTATCGGCTCGGCGCTGTCCATTCAACGCCCCACAATCGAAAGCTACATTAACGCATTAGAGACACTTTATCTGGTGGAGCGTGTATATCCCTGGACAAAAACAGACTATGCCCGCGTTGGCAAACAAAGCAAGCTCTTTATGGTCGATAGTGGTCTTATGACGTCTTTGCTCAGATGGAAAATGGACCAGGTACGTCTGGATTCCGACCGTTCCGGTAAGCTGATTGAAACTTTTGCTTTTAATGAAATAATGGCGCAACTCGACGCTGGAGATGGTCGTTATAAGCTTTTTCACTATCGTGACCGGGAAAAACGTGAAATCGATTTTTTAATAGAGAGTGAAGATAATGCATTGCTTGGCATTGAGATCAAAGCCGGATCGGCTATTAACAAAAATGATTTCAAACACATGATATGGTTTCAGAGTAATTTGGCAAAAAGCCAGGCATTTACAGGTATCATTCTTTATACCGGTCAATTCCCAGCCTCTTTCGGCAATAACTTGTGGGTGGTTCCTTTTGGACTGTTGTGGTCTTAGTAAATAATTTGTTTCCGAAGCAAAAAAAGAAATATAGAATATGAATTACGACGAGTTGTTTGAAAAGTACAACCTTCTGCTAAACGAAAATAATCGTTTAGCAGAAGAAAATATTAGATTAAAAACACAGCTTGGGATAACTGACTTTACGCGCTCTGAAATTATTATTGCAAAAAACATCGCAGAAAATGCCATACCTGACGAAAAGCCACATGATGATACTTCCTTCTTCAATGTAAACAACAAATCTGATTCCATTTCCAAAATCAAACTCTTCATTTCACTCTTTAAAGGTCGTGATGATGTTTATGCGACGCGGTGGGAAAACAAAAAGAAAGCGACATCGGGATATTCACCGGTTTGCCTGAATCAATGGCAGGCCGGGTTATGCGGCAAGCCGAAGGTTTCATGCAGCAAATGCGCTAATAAATCATATGCCGTTTTGGATGAACATGTCATAGAAGATCATTTGAGAGGAAATATTGTAGCCGGCATATATCCAATGCTGCCTGATGAAACATGCTGTTTTTTGGCAATGGATTTTGATGAAATAGGCTGGCAAAAAGATATCTCAATGGTGAGAGAGGTTTGTGCTGAATTTAATATTCCTGTTACTGTTGAGCGCTCGCAATCCGGTAACGGCGGACATGTATGGGTTTTCTTCGAAAACCGGATATCCGCTGTGTTGGCCAGAAAGTTCGGCACAGCCCTTCTGACTTTTTCCATGAACAAAAGACATGAAATCCGGTTCAAATCATACGACAGGTTGTTTCCCAACCAGGACACAATGCCCAAAGGCGGTTTTGGAAATCTGATAGCGCTTCCGTTCCAGAAGGCGGCAAGAGAGAACAACAACAGCGAATTTGTAAATGAAAAGTTTGAATCCTATCCTGATCAATGGGCTTTTTTATCATCAATTCAAAAAATTTCTGATGATACTGTTGAATATCTCATCTCAAAGCTTTGCCGTGGACATGAACTGGGTATGTTAAAAATTGATGAAGAGGAAACGCAAAAACCTTGGGAAAAACAAAAAGCCAATCTGCTACCAGTTGATTTCCCAAAACAAATCGAAATCGTTAAAGCAAATATGCTGTTTGTTCCAAAAGTTGCTGTCTCACAAAGGGCTTTGAATCATTTAAAGAGGTTAGCTTCCTTCAAGAATCCAATGTTTTTCAGGCAACAGGCTATGCGATTATCAACATATGGACATCCAAGAGTAATCTCTTGTGCAGATGAAACAACAAATTATCTGTGCTTGCCGAGAGGGTGTAAAAATGAACTTATTTCTGAATTTGAACAATTCGGAGTTGATGTTAATTTTATTGATAAAACCAATCACGGTAAAATAATAGCTGTAGAATTCAATGGTCAATTGCGAGATGAGCAATCCCTTGCCCTTGAGCAACTTCTACATCATGATACAGGAATACTGTCCGGTACAACAGCATTTGGCAAAACTGTTGTGGCCATTAAGTTGATCGCCGAAAGAAAAGTAAATACGCTCATCCTTGTGGATAAGGTCATTTTGATGTCACAATGGAAGGATAGATTATCACAATTTTTAATCGTAAATGAAACTTTGCCGGAAATGAGTAATACGATAGGCAAGAAAAATAGTAGAAAGAAAAAAATAAGTGTGATCGGTCAGATAGGAGCTGGTAAAAATGCACTGAGTGGCATTGTGGATATTGCGGTTATGCAATCGCTAAGCCGACTGGGAGAGGTCAAGGATTGTGCTAAAAACTATGGGATGATCATTGCCGATGAGTGCCATCATGCTCCGGCTTTCAGCTATGAAAATATTTTAAAAACAACGGATGCCAAATATGTTTATGGCCTGACGGCCACACCCACGCGAAAGGATGGGCGTCATCCTATTCTGCTTATGCATTGCGGCCCGGTAAGGTATCGCGATAATCCAAAAAAACAGGCGGAGAAAAGACCTTTTAATCATTATATCATCCCACGATTTACATCTATGAGAATGCCTTTGGATAATAATGAAAAAGATATTTCCATCCAGGAATTATATTCGGGAATTGTTGATAATGATTTCCGGAATCGGCAAATTGTTGAAGACGTACTAAACAACTATAAGCAAGGTAGAAACTGTATTATTCTATCTTTAAGAACAGCTCACGTTGAAATGCTTTCTGAAAAAATAAGGGAAGAAGTTCCGGATGCTGTTACTCTGATGGGAGGAATGGGCACAAAGACGACCAGGGAGATCTTTAAATCTATTGCCGATATTTCTGCAGATAAGAATATAATTATAGTAGCTACAGGTTCTTTTATCGGCGAGGGTTTTGACGAACCGCGTCTTGATACCTTGTTTTTAGCCATGCCGATATCATGGAAGGGCACTTTGCAGCAATATGCCGGAAGGCTTCATCGTTTGTTTAAGAACAAAAACGAGGTGAAGATCTACGATTATGTGGATATTAATGTAAAGATGCTCGAAAGAATGTATCAAAGACGGCTTTCCGGTTATGCTTCAATGGGATACAAAGCAAAAGGCGAGGAAATCGAATCGGCATCGTTGGATATTATTTTTGACAAGGATAATTTTTTACCTGTTTTCAGCAACGATATAACCTGTGTGAAAAAAGAAATTATAATCGTAAGCCCATTTGTCAGGGAAAGGCGCACTTTGCAAATGTTACAATATCTTAAAAGTGCATTTGATAAAAAAATTAGGGTAATTGTCATAACCAGGCCGGTTGAGGATTTTAAAGAAAAAGATCGAATTGCTTTAGAAAGAATACTGGGCGTGTTAGAAAGAAATGAGATTAATGTTGTCCTTAAATCCAATATTCATCAAAAATTCGCAATCATGGATCAAAAAATCGTATGGTATGGAAGCATCAATCTTTTAAGTTACGGCAGCGCTCAGGAAAGCATCATGCGCATTGAAAGTTCCAATATCGCCAATGAGCTGATTAAAAGCATAGAAAACCAATAAACCATGCTCGCTCGGGTAACATTTTATTTGATGCAATTTAAGCTTTTTACATGTATAATATATATTATTAGATTTCATAATATTTAAGAGAATTATATTGGAAATTACAAAGAAATATTACCGGATTGACAAAAAAAACATATCATATCTCAGATTTATTTTTGAAGCATACGACGGGATTGCCGTTATTACTACTATTGACCGGTTTAATGGAATTGTAATGTTTCGTATTCCTGCTGGCTGTGAAAATGAAGTTGATGCGGTTTTGCAGGATCTTGGGAAAAATATTTGGATTGAAGAATATAGCAATGGATAAATACCTGTATATTAATACCTTCGGCTGTCAGATGAATGTTTATGATTCACAGCAGATAATAAATCAATTACATCCGTTAGGATATGAACTATCTGAATTTCTGGATAAAGCTGATCTTGTCATTGTAAATACATGCGCCATAAGAGAAAAGGCAGAGCAGAAAGCCTTCAGTTTTTTGGGTCGCCTTAATAATTTAAAAAGGAAAAAACCCGGACTTGTTGTTTGTGTTGGAGGATGTGTGGCACAGCAGGAAGGCATAAGAATTCTTAAACGCTTTCCTTATATTGATCTTGTTTTTGGCACACATGCCTTAAACAGGTTGCCTGAACATATCTTAAACATTTCAGCAAAAAGATGCAGAATATCAGATGTGGAAATGAATCATGAGATCATAGAGTTTTCATCCACCGCTTCGCCGAATGTTAAAGACGGAGTTGCACGTTTTGTAACCATCATGCGCGGGTGTGATAATTATTGCACTTACTGCGTGGTACCCCATGTGAGAGGACCGGAAATAAGCAGAAAACCGGAAAATATCATTGATGAGATCAGAAGGCTTGTTGACACCGGAGTTCAGGAGGTTACACTTCTTGGACAGAATGTAAATAGTTACGGAATAAAAGAAGGTCTTTGTTCATTTTCCGAGCTTATTAAGCGTGTAAATGATATATGTGACCTTTTCAGAATTCGCTTTACTACTTCTCATCCCAAGGATCTTTCGGATGAGCTTATATATTCCTTCAGGGATCTTGAAAAACTATGCAATCATATACATCTTCCGGTTCAATCAGGTTCCAATAAAGTATTAAAGAGGATGAACAGGAAATATACAAGAGAGCTGTATCTTGAAAAAATTGATAAACTCAGAAAAACATCTCCTGGCATTGCAATCACATCAGATGTTATTGTTGGTTTTCCTGGAGAAACGGAAGATGATTTTAAAGCAACTCTCGATCTTTTGAAAGAAGTTGAATTTGACAGCCTCTATACATTCGAGTATTCTGATAGAATAAAAGCTCCTGCTGCAAATTTTCCATATAAAATTTCTGATGATATAAAAAAAAGAAGGCTAAGAGAGCTTTTGCAACTTCAGGAATATTATACCGAAAAGAAGAACCGGGTTCTTGTTGGATCCAATGAGGTTGTACTTATTGAAGGATTCAGCAAAAGACAGGATGTTGCGGACGAACGGAAGGAATTTGAAGGTTTTTACTGGTCAGGAAGGACATCAACAAATAAAATTGTAAATTTCATCGCAGAAAATTCCTTCTATGAGGATAATGTTTTCATAGGTAAAAAAATTGATGTTAAAATTGAAAAAGCATTTTTACATTCTCTCCTGGGAAAACCGGTTAATATAAATGGGGTAAAAAAGGAGGAAACTTATGCTGCTTAAAGTTAGTATTGCGGGTCTGGCTATGGATCCTGCATCAAATACTCCGATAATTATCTTGAAATCAGATGATGGGGAGCATGCTGTTCCAATCTGGATCGGGCTGCTGGAAGCAACATCAATAGCTTCAGCGCTTCAGAAGATCAATTTTGAGCGTCCAATGACTCATGATCTTTTTAAAAACTTTGTGGAGCTTGTGAATATAAAAGTATCTAGAATAGAAGTATATGATTTAATAGGAAATACATATTATGCCAGGATACATTTTATTTCCGATGCAGGACATTTTGATATTGATTCGCGCCCAAGCGACGCTATTGCAATAGCGCTTCGCTTTGATGCTCCTATTTATCTGGATGACAAGGTAATTGAAAAATCCAAGGGTATAGAAGAAAAACCTGAAATAGTGGATACAAGCGAGGAAGGCAAAATGTGGGCCGATTATCTTGAAAATCTCTCTCCAGAAGATTTTGGCAAATTTAAGGTGTAACAGGGCATAAGGAGAAATAAAGTGATAGATCTTCATACCCATTCATTATTCAGCGACGGCGTTTTAATTCCTTCCGAACTTGCAAGAAGGGCAGAGGCGGCTGGACTAAAAAGTATAGCAATAACAGATCACGGTGATTCTTCCAACATAGATTATATTATCCCAAGGATTGTTTCCGTTGCAATCGACCTGAACAGGTTCTTAAGTATTAAAGTAATTCCAGGAATTGAACTTACCCATGTTCCTCCGCCTTTAATATCAGAATGTGCAAGAAAAGCGCGCAGCCTTGGAGCAAAGATAGTAGTTGTTCACGGAGAAACGATAGTTGAGCCTGTTGCTCCCGGGACTAATAGAGCTGCTCTCGATGCGGATATAAATATTCTTGCGCACCCCGGGCTTATAACTGAAGAAGAAGCCCAGGCGGCGAAAGAAAAAGGAATACTTCTTGAAATATCTGCCCGCAAGGGACACAGCCTCACAAATGGTCATGTTGCAAAGTTAGCAATGAAAACTGGCGCAAAGCTTGTTATAAATACTGATTCCCATGACCCTTCAGATCTGATAGGCAGAAATCAGGCTATAAAAATTGTTTGTGGTGCTGGTTTAACTGAAAACGATTTCAATATGATGCAGAAAAATGCATTGGTTTTTCTATAGACTTTCAGATATAGTTTTTGGACTGCATTATCAGTCGCCCCCCTTCGACAGCGTACCGACTGTACGCCTTACTTCAGGGTGGCTCCCTCTGGCCTTGCCAAAAACATTATCTGAAAGTCTACCAACAAATTATATTTTATGCCGTTTCCGATTCAAAGAAAAATAACACGTCAGATATCTGTCGGTGGTGTTAAGGTTGGAGGAATGTCGCCGATTACGGTGCAGTCGATGACAAACACTTTCACATCCGACATCGACGCTACAGTTGCGCAAATAAAGCGTCTTGAACAGGCCGGATGTGACATGATCAGAGTTGCTGTTCCGGACATAGAATCTGCTTCGGCAATTTCATCGATTAAAAGTCAAATTTCAATTCCTTTAATAGCTGATATACATTTTGATTACCGTCTTGCTATCGTTTCTGCAGAAGCAGGGGCAGATGGTTTGAGACTAAACCCCGGCAATATCGGCGGGAAGGCAAAAATACAAAAGGTCGTTGACTGTGCAAAGAAATTTAATATACCGATAAGAATAGGAATAAATGCCGGTTCGCTTGAAAAGGATCTTCTGAAAAAACACAATGGCGCAACTCCTGGGGCAATGGTTGAAAGCGCTATACGCAATATTGATATATTAAGATCGCTTAATTTCCACGAAATAAAGATTTCAATCAAAGCATCAGATGTGTTCCGCACCGTAGAAGCCTATAGACTTCTTTCTCGAAAAACCGATCTACCGCTTCATTTGGGTGTAACTGAAGCCGGGGCTCTCTTCCCAGGCATTGTCAAATCAGCACTCGGAATCGGGATGCTGCTTGCTGAAGGCATTGGCGATACAATCAGAGTTTCTTTAACAAGAGACCCGGTGGAAGAGGTAAGAACAGGATATGAAATCTTGAAAGCTCTTGAGATAAGAAAACGAGGGCCGGAAATTATTTCATGTCCTACTTGCGGACGATGCAATATAAACCTTTTTAATATTGTGGAATGTATTGAAAAAGAGCTTTTATCAAGTTCCGCTGAAGTAAAAATTGCTGTTATGGGATGTGTAGTAAACGGCCCGGGAGAGGCGAAAGAAGCCGATATAGGAGTTGCCGGAGGAAACGGAACAGGCATTCTATTTAAAAAAGGCAAGGTTGTAAAAAAATTTCCTCAGGAAATGCTTGTTGATATTCTTCTTAAAGAAGTTGCAAAAGTATCGAAAAGAAATTAGGAAGGAAAGGACAATATGGAAAAAGAAGAAAAAACTGCAATAACTCCGACAAGAGAGGAAGATTATTCGGAATGGTACCAGCAGGCGGTTAAATTATCCGATATGGCGGAAAGGTCTCCTGTCAGAGGATGCATGGTTATCAAGCCATGGGGTTATTCCCTGTGGGAAAACATAGTGCATGAACTTGACGATATGTTCAAGGATACAGGTGTTAAAAACGCCTATTTTCCTCTTTTTATTCCTCTTGGTTTCCTTGAAAAAGAAGCGGCTCATGTGGAGGGTTTTGCAAAAGAATGCGCTGTTGTAACTCACCACAGGCTTGAAAAAAATGATGGGGGAGGACTGGTGCCAGCAGGGCCTTTAACCGAACCTCTGGTTGTGCGTCCGACTTCGGAAACTATTATTGGTGATGCTTTCTCGAACTGGATAAGCAGCTACAGAGATCTTCCTCTTCTTATCAACCAGTGGGCTAATGTTGTAAGATGGGAGATGAGAACGCGTATTTTCTTGAGAACAAGCGAGTTTTTATGGCAGGAAGGCCATACTGCTCATGCTACCGAAACAGAAGCTATGGAACGGACAAAATTAATGCTCAACATATATGCAAGGCTTGCCGAAGAATATCTTGCCATGCCTGTAACAAAAGGCAGAAAGACGGAATCTGAAAAATTTCCCGGAGCTGTCGAAACTTTCAGCATAGAGACAATAATGCAGGACAAAAAAGGGCTTCAGGCCGGAACTTCGCATTTTCTCGGGCAAAATTTTGCAAAAGCATCTGAGATAAAATTCCAATCTTTTGAAGAAAAAGAAGAATATGTCTGGACTACTTCATGGGGTGTTTCAACCAGGCTTATAGGTGGAATAATAATGACTCACGGGGATGATAATGGAGTAATTCTTCCTCCAAGAGTAGCATCATCGCATGTTGTGCTGATTCCTATATACAGGTCATCTGATGATAAAGCAAAGGTAATGGAATTTGTTGAAAAGCTTGGTCTTGAAATAAAAAACCTTTTCTATCATCATAGAAAGATACGTGTAGAAATTGATGACAGAGATATTGGAGGTGCAAAAGGCTGGGAATGGATCAAAAAGGGCATACCTTTAAGAGTTGAAATAGGTCCCAGAGATATTGCAAAAGATTCTGTTTATATCGCAAGAAGGGATAAACCGCACAGAGAAAAAATTTCCATGAAACGGGACCAATTTGCAAAAGAAATTGTAAATATTCTTGATGAGATTCAAAATAATCTTTATGAAAAAGCTCTTAGTTTTAAAGAGGAAAACACTGTATCAATAGACGGCGGCGCCAGGTTTTATGAATTCTTCACTCCCCTTAACAAAGATAAACCGGAAATCCACGGTGGTTTCGCTTTTTCTCACTGGTGCGGCACAAATGAGTGTGAGGCAAAAATCAAAGAAGATCTTAGCGTAACTATAAGATGCATCCCGCTTAATCAGAACACAGACAAAGGGAAGTGTGTATGTTGCGGCAGGCCGAGTAGCGGCCGTGTTCTATTTGCTAAAGCCTATTAGGATATATAGCAGATGATCAGAATTACGGATATAATCGATAAAGTTACTGCGTATAATCCTGAAGCTGATCTTCATATACTTGACCGCGCATATGTCTATTCAGCAAGAGTTCATGATGGCCAGGTGCGTCTGTCCGGAGAGCCTTATCTTTCACATCCTCTTGAAGTTGCTGGAATTCTTTCCGATATGAAGCTTGACGTTATAAGCGTTGTCGCAGGATTATTGCACGATGTTATTGAAGATACACATGCAACCAGTGAAGAGATAAAAGAGATGTTCGGAGAAGAAGTCTTACATATTGTTTCGGGAGTAACAAAGTTAAGCAAAATTCCGTTCAGCGATTCACATACCCGGGAAGCTGAGAGTATAAGAAAAATGCTTCTTGCAATGGCTGATGACATACGGGTAGTTCTTATAAAGCTTGCCGACCGCCTTCACAATATGAGAACGCTTCAGTACCAAACTGAAGAAAAAAGAATAAAAATAGCTCAGGAAACTTTAGACATATACTCTCCGATTGCGGCCCGTCTTGGAATATACTGGATAAAGCAGGAGCTCGAAAATATTGCATTCATGAACATTAAACCGGATGAATTTTTAAATATAAAAAATCTGGTTAAAAAAGACCAAGTGGACCGTGAGAAATACGTTGGAACCGTCAAGGATTTCATACGGAAAAAAATGGATGAAAATAATATCAAGTGCGAGGTATTGGGCAGGTACAAAAATTACTACAGTATATACCAGAAAATGATTAATCAGAATCTCTCGTTTGAACAGATTTATGATATTATTGCATTCAGAATAATTTTGGATACGGTTCCACAATGTTATGAAGCCTTGGGACTTGTTCATTCGTTATGGAAACCTATAGCGCATAAGTTTAAAGATTATATCGGTTTTCCAAAAACAAATATGTACCAGTCTTTGCATACAACCGTGGTAGGCCCTATAGGCGAGCGAATTGAAATACAGATCAGAACCTGGGAAATGGATAGAATTGCCAGATCAGGTATCGCAGCGCATTGGAGTTACAAAGAAGGAAAGCGTATTGATGAAAATATAAGTAAAAAATTTTCATGGATACAAAATCTTGTTGAGAACCAGCATGAAACTAAGGACCCTGTTGAATTTATAGAAAATGTCCGTTTAGACCTTTATCCGGATGAAGTTTATGTTTTTACTCCTCAAGGAGCTGTTAAATCTCTTCCCAAAGGTGCAACGCCTGTTGATTTTGCTTATCTTATACACACCGAAATAGGAAATCAGTGCTCAGGCGCAAAAGTGAACGGGCGCATGGTTCCTTTAAATTATGAACTTCAAACAGGAAATATTGTTGAGATAATAACATCAAAAGGCCACAATCCAAGCAAGGACTGGCTTAAATTTGTAAAGACTGTAAAAGCAAGAGCAAGAATAAGGCAATGGATTAAAACCCAGGACAAAGACCGCAGCATAACCCTTGGCCGCGAAATATGCGAAAAGGCTTTCAGAAAAGAGCGCTTGAACTTTACTACCCTGATGAAAACGGAAGAGATGGGAAGGGTTGTAGATCAACTTGGGTTTAAAACTCTTGATGATATGATCGCAAGTGTGGGCTACGGAAAAACAACTCCTATCCAGATCGTAAGAAAGTTTGTGTCCAAGCCGCAGGAAGAAGAGCAGGATGAATCAATATTAGATAAATTGATAGGCCGGGTTAAAAAGAAAAAACCGGCATCCGGTATTATTGTTAAAGGATTTGATGATATTTTAATCAAATTCGGAAAATGCTGTCAAGCTATTCCGGGTGATCCTATAACAGGATACATCACTCAGGGTTACGGAGTTACTGTCCATAGGACTAATTGCGCTAATGCTCTAAAGATGAATCCTGAAAGGCAGATAGATGTTGAATGGAATATGGATTCATCCGATTTGTATCCGGTTAAAATATATATAACTGCTTATGACAGGGTGGGCCTTCTTGCAGATATTACTTCGAACATAAGCAAAAACGCCTCAAACATATTGAGCGCAAACACTATTACAAAAGAAAATAATGCCGTTGACTGCTTCTTTACGCTTACCGTTAAAGATACCGACCATATGAAAAAAATATTATCGGATTTGAAGAAAACAAAACAAGTCACAGATGCAAAGCGTATTAATGAATAGAAGAATGAGTTTCTTGACAAACAGCCATTGCGCACTTAGAATATACATATAAAAGGTCTCAAAAGTTCTTTATTATAATGTCTGCCCATTTGGGGGCGAAACGGCTTCGACGGGGATAAAGAAGTCCAGGTTGCATACCGAGCGTCTGTCGGCTCGTTAAAAAGACGGAAACTTAAACATAATCGCAGACGATTATAACTACGCTTTGGCCGCTTAAGGCCAACGTCCTGTCCGGTTTTTCCTGCGGATCAGATAAGGGCGTCGACTAGCAGGATAGATGATTTGTACCACCTGTTGCAGACCATCAAACCAATAACAGGGTAGCCTGCTCATGCATCCGGCCTGAAAGAGGCATGAACCGGCGATATATAAAATTCAGGATAAGTATGTAGATGCCTGTGCGGAAGATTTTCGGACGCGGGTTCAACTCCCGCCGCCTCCACCAT